>CALKDV010000086.1 GCA_938084085.1 uncultured Nannocystaceae bacterium | reverse complement strand
CGAGCGGACGCACCCCGCCGAGAACACGCTCACCAGACACCCGACGCACCGGACCGCGACTGCCACGCGACGCGTGGCCACGGCCAGCGGCGTCGATCCCCCCGCGAGGCGCCCGTTATCCCGTCGAATCACAGCGGCACTGTATCCCATTCCTACTCGTGGACGGCGCCCTGCGGGTCATAGGCCGGGAATACGACCTTCGAGAACGACGACCTGCCGCCAGGGGCGCGGTTGCTCGGTCATTTCGCGAAAGCCCTTGACCGCAAAACGCGCGAACGTACACTACGGGTATGCAATTCGGGCAGTCTCAAGATCCAACCCCCAACACCGCGCCAGAGGACCAATCCTTTGCGCCCGGGATGTACGGAGACCCCCGCGCGGGACTCAAGGCCGACGTTGGCCAGTTCATGTCCGGTGTCATGGGGTGGATGGCCGCTGGCCTCGGCGTCACAGCCTTGGTGTCCATGTTCCTGTCGACCAACGAGGCGCTCTTGGTGGCGCTCGTGTCCACCCCCTTGTGGTACGTCGCCCTCTTTGGCCCCCTGGTCTACGTGTGGATCATGCAGTCTCGGCTGCCGCGGATGACCCCCAAACGCGCCACCTTCTCCTTCCTTTTATACTCCGCGATGATCGGCGTGATGATGGCGCCGTTGGTCGCGATGTACATCGCCAACGCCCCCAACACCCTCGTGGCATGCTTCCTCGGCACGTCAGGCATGTTCGCCGGTATGGCCGCCTTCGGCTATCTGACCAAGCGCGACCTGTCGGCCTTCGGACGCTTTTTCACCATGATGTTCTTTGGCCTGTTGGCCATGTACGTCGTGTCGTTCTTCGTGCCGGGCGTGTCCTGGTTCGTGGCGCTCATCGGGCTGCCGTTGTTCGCCGGCCTCACCGCCTACGACACCCAGAAGATCAAGCAGATGTACCTCGAGCGCGGAGGGCAAGGGAACCTCGCGATCCTGGGCGCGCTGCACCTGTACATCGACTTCATCAACATGTTCTTGTTCATGCTGCGCCTCATGGGCGGCAACCGCGACTAGCTCGCGCGGGTCCACCACGACCTCGACAGGGGCCTGCCATCGCGGGCCCCTTTGTCGTGGTTGTCCCGACAGCCGAGGGCTCCCCGCGGTAGACTGCGCCCCGCGCCCGCCTGCGCGTGGTCGCGTCAGTTGCGCACAAGGCGTTTGAGGCTCCTCAAATCCGCTGTTCTACAAGAGCCTCCATCCAGGGTCGATTCGGCCACAGGCCGGGATATAACCGCGGGACTCATGAAGCTCGAAGGAAAGATTCTCTGGCTCACCGAAGACACCAACACCCTCGCGGCCCAGCTCCGCGGTGACGAGGTCGGCGCCCTCGACGACGCCTCGTTGCACTACGGGGTGAACACCGACGCGATGATCAACGGCGCCGCCTGCACCCTCGGCTACACCCCGCAGATCCTCGGCCCGTACTTCCTTCAAAATTTCAAAGAGACCGTCTCCAAAGACGACGTCAAAAATGGCGGTTTTCAGGTAGTGGTGGGCGGCGACGCCTACGGCAGCGGATCGAGCCGCGAGGTCGCGGTGGTGGCTCACCAAGGCGCGGGGATCGAGCTGGTCGTGGCCAAGAGCTTTCAACGCATCTTTCAAGAGAACATGGTGTACGCGGGCTTGCCCTTCACCACCGACCTGCAGGTGGTCACCAAGCTCCAAGGCGGCGAGGACATCGATCTCGGCGCGCTCGCGGGGGAGTTGCCCCCCTTCTTTCGGGCCGTCGCCGAGGCGGGTGGTCTCTTGAACTACGGCACCAAGGTGCTCGACGGCGCCGTGGGTCCGACCTACGAAGTTGAGGCCCCTGCGCGCCCCATGACCTGTATCGAGAAGATCGTCGCAAAGAAAGCCTGGACCGGCCCGAGCACCCCCGCAGGACTCGGCGCCGTCGCCCCCGGTGATCAGGTGCTTTGTCACGCCGACTTCCGCGGCATGCACGAGTACACCGCCGGCATGGTGATGGATCTTTATGAGCAAGCGTGGTCCGACGCCCCCGTCGTCAACCCCGACATGGTCGCGGCCTTTGAGGACCACTTCGTCCTCATCAACCGCGAGACCGTCCCCTTGAGGGTGAAGGATCAACGCCTCGCCCCCGCCCAAAATCTCACCCGCGAGATGGTCGAGGCCTGCAACAAGAATGGCATCCGCGTCCACGGCCCCGACCGCGGACACGACCCCGGCGTGTGCCACCGCATCGTCGTGGAGCAATATGCGCGCCCCGGCGACATCATCGTCCTCACCGACAGCCACACCCCCACCGCCGGCGTGCTCAACGCCTTCGCCTTCGGCGTCGGGTCCACAGCCATGGCCTTCGCGCTTCGCACTGGGATGATCCCTGTCACAGTCCCCAAGACCGTCCGCGTCATGGTGGAAGGAGAGCCCAAGGGAGGTCTCTCCCCCAAGGACCTTGTGCTGCACCTCATCGGCGATCCTTTCTTTCGGGAAGAGCAATGGAGAGAGTCCCCCACCGACACATGCGTGATCCAACTCGGCGGCAGCGGCCTCGACCACTGGAACGTGGACGAGCTCTCCGTGATCACCAATATGACCGTCGAAGGGGGCCTGATGACCGGGGTGGTGGAGCCGTGCAAACCGCTTGAGGACTTCCTCGCCTCGCGTGGATCCGACACCAACTACGACGACATGTTCGTCGCACCCGACGAGGGCGCCACCTACGTCCGCACGATCACCATGAACCTTGACGAGGTTCCGCTGACCGTAGCGACGCCGGGCGATTCACGAAACCGCGAGATGCTCGACGCTGTGGGCGAGGTAGAGATCCAAAACGTGGTCATCGCCTCGTGCACCGGAGGCTCGCTCTCAGACCTGCGCGCCGCGGCCGAGGTGTTGCGCGGGCGAACCATGCACGAGGGCGTGCGCATGACCGTGACGCCCTCAAGTACCGCGGTCGCACGTGACGCGAAAGCGGAGGGCCTGCTCGACCTGTTCGAGGCCCTGGGCGCAGTGGTCACTGATCCCGGGTGTGGATCCTGTATTGGCAACGGGCCGGGGATCCCTTTTGAAGGAGAGACGACGGCCAGCACGACCAACCGTAACTTTGATCGTCGCATGGGCGCGCCCGGGCCGGTGTACCTGGTGTCTCCCGCAGTCGCGGCGGCCAGCGCCGTCACGGGTCGTCTCACGGACCCCCGCGCGCTCCCCACTGTATGAGCGTGGTAGGCTCCGACCATGGGCGCAGGGCGAATCGCGACGTGCGTCACCGCGACGCTATTTTGCTGGTC
The DNA here is from genome assembly GCA_938084085.1 of uncultured Nannocystaceae bacterium. GTDB lineage: Bacteria > Myxococcota_A > Polyangia > Nannocystales > Nannocystaceae > JAAZXR01. The sequence goes on along the minus strand of CALKDV010000086.1, from coordinate 1,299 downwards.
CTCCGCGGCGTCCGCCATGGAGCCAGCCGCGCCGACGCAGCTCCCGACCACGCCAGAGGAGGAGGAGGCGTCGCCGAGGGTGGCGCTGGACCCCACCATGATCGAGGCCCGCTCCATCCCTGTCCCGGCCATGGACCTCCCGGCGTTGCCGTTGGCGCATGATCCGTTCCGGGACGCACCAGCCCTAGAGATCGTCGGACAAAGGGACGGCGCGACGGTAGCCTCCGCCGCCGCTCCGCCGTCGGCACTCTCCGAGCCAACCTCCCCTGACGAGCTCCGCGACCCCTTCTCCGAGAACGCCACAGGCGCCGCGTGGGCCGAAAACCTCCGGCTGCATCGCTTCGACGCGCTCATGGAGCTGTTGGACCCATTCCGAGAGCGGGACTCAAGCGCCTCTTCTTACCGAGCGCTCTCCACGACCCAGCGGGCGTCCAACGGACTTCGAGACCCCTTCTCCCTTGACGCGCGCACCGGGCGTCAAATCAGCAGTTGGATCACGGATCTTCGAAATCCTTTTGACCCACGCGCTCGACCGACCCAAGCAAATCGCGCCTCCTGCATCCCACCTGCCAGCGAGCCCCCTCGCGCCGGGTGCACAGTCCTCCCTGGAGAACTGCGAGACCCCTTCAACTCACGTTGAGGTCCCTTGATGGGCAGCCGCCATCGGTCTAGCGTCCACCCACCCTCTCCGGAGGAGCAAGGACACCCGTGAAGCAGCTCCACAGTTATCTCCAAGGATCCTGGAAACCTGGCATCGGCGACGACATCTCGTTGCTGGACCCCACCACCGAGGGCGCCGTCGCGGTCTGTAAAAAAGCCGACTCGTTGGCCGACGCGGTCGCCTGGGGCAGGACCACCGGCGGACCCGCGCTGCGTGCCATGACCTTCGCCGAGCGCGGCGCGTTGCTTGGCGACATGGCGCGGATCGTCTCGGAGCACCGCGACGAGCTGCTCACCCTCGCGGCCAACAACGGCGGCAACACCCGGGGCGACGGCAAGTTTGACGTCGACGGGGGCACCGCAGTGCTCTCCGCGTACGCCGAGATCGCCAAGGAACTCGGCGACACGCCGTGGATCGTCGACGACGATCCCGCGCTCTTGTTCCACGGCAGCAAGCTCCGCGCCCAGCACGTGAGCTTGCCTCGCCACGGACTCGCCATCCACATCAACGCCTTCAACTTCCCGGCGTGGGGCATGCTCGGGAAGATCGCCACGGCGTTCCTCGCGGGGATGCCCGTGCTGACCAAACCGGCCACGAGCACCTCCCACGTGGCCCACAGGATCGTCGAGCTTCTCGTA
>CALKDV010000085.1 GCA_938084085.1 uncultured Nannocystaceae bacterium | reverse complement strand
GAACCGCCGAGCACCTTGATGCACGCGACCTTGCGCGCACCCGAGTTGTCGGCCACATCGAGAACTGACTCAACTTGAATCACAGCTGGGCTCCTCTCTCCACCACGGTTTGCAAGCGCCAGCGCTTGTCCTTGGAGATCGGGCGGCTCTCTACGATGTTGACGCGGTCGCCGGTTTTGGCGTCGTTGCGCTCGTCGTGGGCTTTGTACCGAAGCCGCTCCTGGATGTACTTCTTGTAACGAGGGTGTCGGTACCGACGGATCACCTCGACGACCACGGTCTTGTCCATCTTGTCGGAGATGACAGTCCCCACAAGAATGCGCCGCTGACGGATTTGCGTTGTTTGATTCTCTTCGCTCATTGTGCCTCTCCGGCGGTCGCGCTGTCGCGCTGAGTGAGGATGGTTTTGATCCGGGCGATGTCGCGACGGACCGAGGAGAACATGGCCGTGCTCACGCGACGGGAGGTCGCCTGGGACACGCGCATGCGGATAAGCTGGTCTCGAAGGTCCTTCTCCATTTGGAGGAGGTCTTCTTTGGATTTATCGCGGAGTTCTGACGCTTTCATTTCATCAGCTCCTTTCTAGAGGCCCTGCCCTCGAGCGACGAAGCGGGTCTTGAGTGGAAGTTTGTGGTGCGCGAGGCGAAATGCCTCACGAGCGAGCTCTTCTGGGACGCCCTCGATTTCGTAGAGCATGCGGCCAGGCTTGACCACGGCGACCCAATACTCCGGTCCGCCCTTACCTTTACCCATGCGGGTCTCGGCAGGCTTTTTGGAGATGGGTTTGTCCGGGTAGACCCGGATGAAGAGCTTACCGCCACGTTTCACGCGACGGTTGATGGCGATACGGGCGGCCTCAACCTGACGAGACGTCAGCCAGCCGCACTCCAGGGCTTGGAGGCCGTAGTCACCAAAGGAGACGATATCGCCGCCTTTGGCCTTGCCCTTCATGCGGCCCTTATGGACCTTACGGAACTTAACTCGATTTGGAGAAAGCATGATGAGTGACTCCTGCCTTAGTTACGGTTTTGCCGGGGACGGGGGAAACGCGGATCTGCACCGCTTCGGTCGTAGACCTCGCCCTTGAAGATCCAGCACTTGATGCCGACGATGCCAGCGGTGGTGCGCGCTTCCGCGAAGCCGTATTCAATGTCTGCGCGCAGGGTGTGAAGTGGCACGCGACCTAATCGGTACCACTCGCGTCGGCTCATCTCGGAGAAGCCGAGGCGGCCCGCAGCGTTGACGCGGATGCCCTTGGCGCCGAACTTCATAGCCGTCTGCACCGAGCGCTTGAGCGCGCGGCGGTAGGCGATACGACGCTCCAGCTGTTGGGCGATGTTCTCCGCCACAAGCTGCGCGTTGACCTCTGCCTTGCGGACCTCTTGGATGTTCAAGAACACCTCAGAGTCCGTGAGCCGCTGGACGAGATTTTTGAGTTTCTCAACGCCCGACCCACGCTTGCCGATGATGATTCCCGGGCGACCCGAGAAGATGTTCACCTTCAACTTGTTGGCTGCGCGCTCGATGGTGATCTCCGCGATACTCGCCCCTCGGAGGGTGCGCGCGAGCTCGCGAGTGTCCGCGTCGTTCACAGACGCGGGGACCTTCTCCCCCTTCAAAAAGGAGCGGAGGATCAGATCCTCGTGGAGCCAGTTGCGGTAGCGAGCGTGCTCGAACCACTTCGAGTTCCAGGTCTTGACGACCCCAACACGAAAACCGATTGGATGTGTTTTATGACCCATAACTTAGTTGCTCGTTTCCGTAACTTCCACGGTGATGTGGCTGGTCTTCTTCTCGATCCTGGTCGCGCGACCCTGCGCGCGGGGACGCCAGCGCTTCATGGTCGTTCCCTGATCGACCATCACCGTGGACACCACGAGGTTGTCGACGTCGACGCCGCCACGATCCTCAGCGTTGGCGACCGCAGACACGAGGAGCTTGAAGAACTCTCGCGCCCCCGCCTTCTTGGTGAATCGGAGCTGATTGATGGCGGTGGTCACGTTTTGGCCGCGGATCATCTTGGCGATGATGCGCGCCTTCCGAGGCGCCATGCGAAGGTTGCGAAGTCGTGCGGTGGCCATCTTACTTCTTGCCCTTCTTGTCCGCGGCGTGACCACGGAACGTGCGCGTCGGCGAGAACTCACCAAACTTGTGGCCGACCATATTCTCCGTCACGAACACGGGGATGAACTTGTGACCGTTGTGCACGAGCACGTTGGCACCCACAAAGTCCGGGAGGATGATGGAACGGCGAGACCAGGTTTTGATCGCTTTGCGATCCTTGCTCTCGATGGCGGTGATAATCTTTGATCGTAGACCGGGATCGACGAACGGTCCCTTTTTGACGGAGCGGGGCATAACTTACCTCTTCCTCCGAGAGACGATGAACGTCTCTGTGCGCTTGTTGTTACGGGTACGGGCGCCCTTCGTAGGCTTGCCCCAAGGAGTGACCGGGTGACGACCACCCGAAGTACGGCCCTCACCACCACCCATGGGGTGGTCGACCGGATTCATGACGACGCCGCGGTTGTGCGGACGACGACCGAGCCAGCGGGAACGCCCCGCCTTGCCCAACTTCATGTTTGCGTGCTCGGAGTTGCTGAGCACACCGATGGTGGCGCGGCAGCGAGCGTGCACCCGCCGAACCTCACCCGAGGGCAGTCGGACTTGGGTCCAGTCGCCGGTACGGGCCATGAGGCGCGCGCCGGTGCCGGCGGAACGGACAAGCTGTCCTCCCTTGCCGATTTTGATCTCCAGGTTGTGGAGCACGGTACCGACCGGGATGTTCGCCAGCGGGAGGCAGTTGCCGGGGCGGATGTTGGCGGAGGGTGAGGTCAAAACCTCGTCTCCAACGTTCAGGCCTCCGGGCGCCAGGATGTAGCGCTTCTCGCCGTCTGCGTATTTGATCAAGGCGATGAAGCAGGTGCGGTTCGGGTCGTACTCGATGGACGCCACGGTCCCGGGCACGCTCCACTTGTCGCGCTTGAAGTCGATCACGCGGTAGCGTCGTTTGTGCCCGCCCCCGCGAAAACGCGAGGTGATGCGGCCGTAGTTGTTCCGCCCTTGCGCGCGGTGTTTTTTCACCAGCAGCGACTTCTCGGGCTTGGATGCGGTGACCGCATCCTTCGTATTGGTCGTCATGTTGCGACGACCAGGAGACGTTGGACGATACTTCTTGAGAGGCATGATCTAACTCCTATTGCTCTCCGTAGAGGTCGATGCTGTCACCGTGGTGCAGCGTGACGACCGCCTTCTTCCATTTGCGGGTTTTGCCGTAGTTTTGACCGACGCGGCGGACATCACCGCGCACGACCATCGTGCGGACCTTGTTGACGCGGACGCCGAAGACCATCTCGACAGCCTTGCGGATCTCGATCTTGTTGGAGTCGCGGTGCACCTCGAAGGTGTACTGGTTGTCCTCGCCTTGGAGTTCCCCCGACTTCTCAGTCACGAGTGGGCGAATGATGATTTGGTGTGCGTTCATGCTTCACCTCCGGCCTGGTCGGCGCCGCCAGTCAATCGAGCGTCGAGCTCACGAAGTGAGGTCTCCGAGATCAACAGCTTGGGGTGTTTCAGGATGTCATAGACGTTGAGTCCACGGGCATCCAAGAAGTTCGCCTGCGCGAGGTTCTTGCTGCTTCTCTTCAAGGTTGCGTTCTCACCGGAGTCGACGAGCAACGCCTTGGGCGCCTCGAGCTTGTGCAGGGCGGACGCAAGGTTTTTTGTCTTCCCGTCCGTCACGGACATGTCCTTGACCACAAGCAGCGCGTCTTGAGAAACACGCAGGCTCAACGCGGAGCAGAGCGCGCCCCGGACGGCCTTTTTGTTCATCGAAAAGGCGTAGCTGCGCGGACGTGGACCGTGGGATTGACCACCACCACGCCAAAGGTTGACCCGCTTCGAGCTGTGTCGCGCGTTGCCGGTCCCCTTCTGCTTGTACATCTTTCCGTGCGTTCCATGGACCTCGCTGCGCTCCTTGGTTTTCGCCGTTCCAGCGCGCTTTTTGGCGCGCTGCCAACGAACGACCTCCCACAGCAGGTGTTCTTTTACTTCAGACTGAAAGACTTCGTCCGACACGTTAATCGTGCCGACGTTCTTCCCTTCCAGGTCTATGACATTGAGCTTTGGCATGTTGAAGACTCCGCCGAATGGCTGATGAGTGTTAGGTCCTGATCTGGACGTCCACGCCGGCCGAAAGGTCGAGTTTCATCAGCGCGTCCAGGGTCTCTTTGTTGGGTCGGAGGATGTCGAGGAGACGCTTATGCGTGCGAATCTCGAACTGCTCGCGGGACTTTTTGTCCACGAAGGGGCCGCGAAGTACGGTGTACTTGCTGATCCTCGTGGGCATCGGAATCGGACCGGCGACGTTCGCACCGGTGCGCTTCGCCGTGTCCGCGATCTCATTGGCCGACTGATCCAACAGTTTGTGGTCGTAGGCCTTGAGCGTGATACGAATTTTGAGATTCTCCATCGAAGTGTTCCGTTCCTAGGTTTCGTTTACTCGATGATCTTGGTCACCACGCCGGCGCCGACCGTACGTCCACCCTCACGGATGGCGAACTTGCTGCCCTCTTCGCAGGCGATGGTCTTGCCGAGGTTCACCTCGAACTCGATGTTGTCTCCCGGCATCACCATCTCGGTGCCCTCCGGAAGGATGACCTGGCCGGTCACGTCCGTCGTGCGGAAGTAAAACTGCGGCTTGTAGCCCTTGAAGAACGGCGTGTGGCGTCCACCCTCGTCCTTCTTGAGCACGTACACCGACGCCATGAACTTCGTGTGTGGCGTGATCGTTCCGGGGTGAGCCAACACTTGGCCTCGCTCCACGTCCTCGCGCTTGATCCCGCGAAGCAGGCAACCCACGTTGTCTCCCGCGTGCCCCTCGTCGAGCAGCTTACGGAACATCTCCACGCCGGTCACGATGGTCTTGTGCGTGTCCTTGAGACCAATGATCGCGATCTCTTCGCCCACGATCACCTTGCCACGCTCGATCTTGCCGGTCACCACCGTGCCACGGCCGGAGATCGTGAACACGTCCTCCACTGGCATCAAAAATGGCTTGTCCAGCTCGCGCATCGGCTCGGGGATGAAGGAGTCACACGCCTCCATCAAGTCAAAGATGCACTTGCACTCGTCGCTCTCCCACGAGTCCGAGTTCAACGCCTTGAGCGCCGACCCACGGATGATGGGGGTGTTCTCGCCGTCGTACTCGTAGCTGCTGAGCAGCTCACGCAGCTCCTCTTCCACAAGCTCAAGCATCTCTTCGTCCTCGGCGTCGACTTGGTCGACCTTGTTGAGGAACACCACGATGGACGGGATCCCCACCTGACGTCCGAGCAGGATGTGCTCGCGCGTCTGCGGCATGGGGCCGTCGGGTGCCGACACCACCAGGATCGCGCCGTCCATTTGCGCCGCGCCGGTGATCATGTTCTTGATGTAATCGGCGTGGCCAGGGCAGTCCACGTGCGCGTAGTGACGCGCCTCGGAGTTGTACTCCACGTGCGCCGTCGAGATCGTGATGCCGCGCTCGCGCTCCTCGGGTGCCTTGTCGATGTCCTCAAAGTTCACCTTCTCGGCCCAGCCGCGGTTCCCCAAGGTCTTGGTGATCGCTGCGGTGAGCGTGGTCTTTCCGTGATCCACGTGTCCGATCGTTCCGATGTTTACGTGGGGCTTGTCGCGTACAAACTTTTCCTT
>CALKDV010000084.1 GCA_938084085.1 uncultured Nannocystaceae bacterium | reverse complement strand
TTTGCAAACTCCCCCACGTCGTCTCGGCCCGGGTCGTGGACGCGCCTCTCGCGGAGGTCTCATGAGCCACGTCCATCACCCATCCCGCCCCTTCTCCCCATCCACCGCCGCGGACGGGGAGGGCCTTCGTCATGCGGCCCGGGACTTTTGGCGGTGGTGTCCGCCCTCCCCGCTGCATCGCTCGCCGGTCCTCGACGCCTTCGTGGGATGTGAGACCTGGGTAAAATGTGAGCATCTGCTACCCACGGGCGCCTTCAAGATCCGCGGCGCCACCCACCTGCTCGCCCAGTTCGCTCGCCACGGCGTGCGTGGGGAGGTCGTCGCGGCCTCCCGTGGCAACCACGGCCAAGCGTTGGCCCGCGCGTGCCTGGAATTCGGTCGTCGCTGCACCATCTTTGTCCCCTTCGGCAACAGCGTCCTCAAGGATCGGCGCATGCGAGCGCTGGGCGCCCGCGTCGTCATGTGGGGCGACTCCTTCGACGACGCCGCACGTGGCGCCCGCGCCTATGCCCACGCCTCCGGCGCGCATCTCGTCAACCCCGGCGACACCCCGGCGTTGGTCCACGGCAACAGCTCCATGGGCCTCGAGCTCGCGCATCAGCTCGAGCAGATGGGGTTGCTGGACACGGACGCGGTGCTCGCTCCCGTCGGCGTCGGAAGCTGCGCCGCCGCGCTCGGGCTCGGTCTGCGCGCCGCGGGCTGGGCCTGGCCCCTCGTGGGTGCCCAAAGCGATCGCGCCCCGGCGATGCACGAAGCGTGGCATCGCGGCCAACGAACGCCCCGCGCTGTGGGGCCGACCGTCGCCGACGGTCTCGCGGTGGGCGAACCGCCGCGCTACACCTCCGGACTGTTAAGGCAGGTGCTCGATGGGTTTCAGCTCGTGGACGAGGGCTCGATCGTAGCGGCGATGGAGGCCTTTCGTCTCGCCTGGGGAGCGCCGGAACCGGATGACCCGCGCCGCGTGGGTCTCGCCTCGCTCCACGGCGTGGTCGAGGGCGCGGGGGCGGTGGCCTTGGCCTGCGCGCGAGATCTCGCCCGGGCCCGACCCGAGCTCCGCCGGCTCGTCGTCATCGCCTCGGGTGCCAACGTCGATCCGGCGCTTGGGTGAGGGCGAGGTCTGTCGCGCCGGGAGCACAGCGACTGCCGCTCGGTGCGCGCGAGACAGCGATCCCGGCGTTCAATCCGGATCGCAGACGCCGTCGCAGGCGTTGATCACGGCGCCCGTCCGGAGGAAGGTGTCGAGCGTGGTCAGCCCCTCCCCACCAGGGAGGAGCAGGATCGACGCGTGCGGATCGTCGCCCTCCTCCATCGGGACGTTCTCGAGGGGAATGGGTGGGAGTCCAAAATCGTACATGATGGTCGCCGAACCCTCGTGCCCATCCTCCACCGGATCCATCCCCCAAAAGTACTCGCCCGAGGTCACCAGCGGCGGCGCGCCGATGGCCCGCGACATGAGGTGCGTCCCAAAGTTGGTGACCTGGTGATCCCCCATGGCGCCTTGAATCAACACCTCGTGTTTAAACCCGTCGGTGAGCGCGCCGCTTCGAAGGTACGGCGTGAAGCCCGTGGGCTCCGCGCGGTCCCAGAGCAGCATCGCGGTCGCGAGGAACATGGGGATGTCGAGGGGGTCGTCGTAGTTGAGCTGCAGCACGTCAAAAAACGGCTGAAACAGCACGCTGCGGCTGAGCAAGAGGTTGAAGGATTGCCCGGGCACCATGAGCCCGCCGCGCTGCACGTCGGGGGTGATCGCCATGTAGACGCTTCCCAAGATTCCACCGAGGCTCCCTCCGGCGTAGTAGCGCTCCTCGGCGTCGATGGGGCTTTGACCGTTGACTTGAAGCTGCGGGTCGTCCTTGAAGTCCCCCATCATCATGCGCATGGTCAAGAGCGCGTTGACCTGCGCTTGCAGCAGCCGATCCGGCAGCGTCGCGAAATTCGAGAGGTCCCCGCTGGAGAGCAGGGCCAGCAGCTGGACCGGGTCCTCGCTCGACATCCCGATCCAGTCGACCCCGAAGGTCACCAGGTTGTAGTCGGTGGCGATGGTCTGGGTCCCCTCCACCTGCGTGTAGGTCCCAAACAGGCCGTGCCCAAACTGCAACAGCGCGGCCGGCTCGGTACCCGCGCTCTCAGGAATAAGCGCGAGGAAGGGATACATGGCCGTGCTCTCCGCCCGCGGGAGCCCGTCGTCGCCGATGCGCATCATCCCACCCGGGCCTGGGTCGTCCAAAAATAGCGGCACCTCCACGTGACCCTCCACGCGGAACGCGATCCCCGGCGCCCAGTCGGGGGTTACGGAATCAAGGAGGTAGCTCGGCCCCGACGCCGGCGTCATCTCCAAAGCTACATCCCGCATGTGAAGCATCCACGCGGTGGTGTCGTCGCGGCTCGCGGTGGTGAAGTCCCAGGCAAGCTGCAGATCGTCGCGGGGGACGCCCGCGTCCTCGAGCTCCCGGAAGATGTTGTCGTAGAGGTCCCGGCGATCGTTGATGGCAGGATCGTCCGACGTGCCGTCGTCGCGAAGGGCCAAGAACCCCTCCGAGGGGGAGATGAGCGCCCCGTCCTCGTCCACCACGTCGCGGATGGCCACGATGTAGCGCTTCGCGTCGTCGAGGCGCACGGCGGGTCGGATGAGGAACGCGCGCCGCTCGTCGTCCGCGGTGCTCATGTCGATCTCCGACCAGTGGGGCACCAGCGCCCCCGTCTCCACATCCAGCAAAATCGTGGGCGAGGACGGGCTCAGGGAGTCCTCGATGCTGTCGGGCCGAGGCAGCCCCTGCGCCGTGGCGCCGGGCAGATGCGTGACCATGTTGATGCCCGGGGAGAATCCATCGCGCGTGTTGAACGGGGTCACGTCGGTCACGCCGCCCGAGTTGCTCATCGGGACGGTCATGGAGTCAAACTGCGTGCGCAGCCCCGTCTCCCGCGCTGGGTCGGCGACGGTGAAGACGTTGTTGGGCAGGGGAAAGGCGCAGTACGTCGGGACGAGCGGATCGCAGTCTAGCGTGGGCCAGGTGCCATCCCAGGCGTCCCCGTCCCCGGTGTCGCTCTCGTCACTGGTGCCTCCGTCCCCGTCGTCCACGCCGACGTCACCTGCCTCCGCCCCGCAGGCCGCCGTGAAAACAAACGAGACGCTCAGAAGACGAGCGACGAAACGACATGACGACGTGACCATCATGCCGCAACCATACCCGGGGTGCCGCGGCCAGGACAAGACAGCCTCATCCCCCATCCCCTGCGCGTCGCGATCTGGATGTGCCGTCCGGCGGATATGTAGATTGCAGATGCCCAGCGCTGCCTGAGACCGGCACCCCCTAACCGCAAACGCCGGCCACTGCGACGCAGGTCCATTGCCCGTCCA
>CALKDV010000083.1 GCA_938084085.1 uncultured Nannocystaceae bacterium | reverse complement strand
ACGACCTCCGAGATCGATGGCCACATCCACCAATGTCTCGTCCATGCACAGCGAAAAGTGTCCATATCTGTAGATGCCGACGCGATCCCCGAGCGCCTCGTCAAGCGCGCTGCCGAGCACCAACCCCACATCCTCCACGGTGTGGTGGCCATCGATTTCTACATCGCCCGCGGCGGTCACAGAAAGTGCCATCGCGCCGTGCTTGCCCAACGCCTCCAGCATGTGCGTCAAAAATGGTACGGGGGTCTCAATCTGTGGAGGACTCGGAGCGTCGCCAGGCAAGGTCAACTCGACCACGATCTGGGTCTCCTTCGTTTCTCGCGCGACGCGAGCACTTCGCTGTTCGTCACTCATGGTTCGACTCTCCCGAGCGAACCATGCGCCGAACCGCCGCCGTGTGCAAGTCCTTGAGCGCATCCGCGTCCTCGATACTCAGGCCAAGCTCGGCGTCAATGGCGGCGCCGCGCCAGTCCTCCGCGTCAAACTTCTTCTTGGCGGCGTTTAGATAGAGACGTGCGAACGGGCTCGTGAGGCTGCGAGCAGCTCCGGTCAGCCGTCGCGCACGCAGGTCTGGATCCAGTCGAAGCGCCCCGCCCCGTAGCCCCTCATCGTAGGCCACCCGAAGCTCAGGATCGAACAAGACGCGATACGCCTCCGTCATTCGCTTGTAGACCGAGTAGATCTTCGCCCTCTCCTCGTCAAATGCCGCACTGAGGAAACGGTCGGGGTGATAGCGCTGCGCGCACTCATGGAATTGAGTCCGGATCTCGATATAGTCCGCGTTGGAATCGAGCTGAAGAATCGCGTAATAGTCGAGGTCCTCTAGATTGGACACGAGCGTCTCAATGTCTTCGGGTAGTCGCTTCGCCACTTCCACCTCCTGTGTCTACACGGGGCTCACCGCGCGACGACGCTGCCTCCATGGCCATCTTCTTCGAGCAGCCCCTCAGATTCTGCCTTGGAGATCATCGCCTCGACGTCCTCGGGGCTCATCCCTCCCAGAACCTTCATCGTCGCGGTCTGTTCCTGGCCTGTCTGGCCGTCCAGCGCTCGCACCTCCAAGAGTCCATCGGTGTTGATTTCAAAGGTGACCGAGACGGATATCTCCCCGCGTGGCGCCGGTCGAATCCCAGACAGCAACACCTCTCCGAGCTTGGTGTTCTCGTCGAAGGACGCTGACTCTCCCTGACAGACCTCAATCCTCACGTACTTTTGATTGTCTACCGTGGTCGTAAACAAACGCGTTTGTTCCACGGGCACAACCGAATTTCGCTCGATGATGCGATCGACGTTGCCGCCCAGCGTTCGTACCGCGAGGCTGCGTGGCGTGACATCTAGCAGCACGGCCGTCGCGTTCATGCTCGGAGCCGAGACCCCTCCATCCGCCATGGGCACCAACAAGCCGACGAGCGCAGCACCTTGGATTGCAGCGCCCACAGCCACCACGGACATCGGGTTGATCGAAGTCTGTGGCTTCCTGTTAAAGATCGCCTGGACGGTCTCGCGCACGATGGGAATGCGCGTCGTCCCGCCGACGAGCACGATCTCGTCGATCTGTTCGCGTCGGATCCCTGCGATCTTCATCGCCTCCTCGCAGACACCAACCGTCCGCTGGACGATGGGACCGATTAAGTCACGAAGTGCGGTCTCCGTAAGCGAGAAGTTTAGGTTCTTCCCTTGGTCGGGCAGCACGCCCTCAATATAGCGAGACACCTGTGACGTCTCGCTAAGCTCAATCTTAACCTCTTCGGCGACCGAACGCAGCCGCGCCCGCGCCACCGGGTGCTTGTGAAGATCAACCCCGTGCTCCTCCTCAAATTGGGTGAGCATCGCCGCGAGAATCGCCTCGTCGAGGTCGTCCCCTCCCAGGAACATCTCACCCGAAGTCGCGAGCACTTCGAAGACATTCTGCGTAATTTCGAGGATGGTCACATCGAAGGTGCCACCCCCAAAATCGTAGACCGCGATTCGACGATCCATATCCTCGATGTATCCGTACGCGAGCGCCGCCGCCGTCGGCTCGTTGATGATTCGAATCACTTCGAGTCCGGCGAGTCGTGCTGAAATACGAGTGGCGCTGCGCTGCGAATCAGTGAAATTGGCCGGTACCGAGATCACGCACTTTCGGATTCGTTGACCGAGAGCCTCCTCCGCCATCTGCCGCAGATACTTGAGCACGTAGGACGACACTTCGACCGCGCTGAGCTTCCGGCCACCAAATCCGACCATCACGGACTCATTGCGGCCCTCAAAAATCTTGTAGGGCACCGACTCGATCATCTTCGTGACCTCCGGTGAGGAGTAACGCCGCCCGATGAGCCGCTTCGCGCTGTAGATGGCGTTGACAGGATCGAGCAGTCGCTCACGCTTGGCCTCAAGGCCCACCGCCATTGAGCCGTCCGAGCGCGCGGCGATCATCGACGGGATGATGCGATCATCACCGCGCCGAACGACACTGGCACTCCCGGCCTGAACAACCGCACAGGCGGAGTTTGTCGTACCAAGATCGATTCCCAGCACAAATTGATGCTCTTGCGCCATCGTCTCAAGAGGGTACCCCTGATCGCCGCGATCGCCCAAGGAAGCCCCGAAACCGCAGCAGCCGCCGACTTAGAGCGAGGACAACGCGTGAGTTGTATGTCGCCTCAAGGTGGAAACCACCGCAGCTCATAGCGGCGATTCGGGAACGAACACGATATCGCCGGGCTCGAGGGGGATATCTCGTGCTTTGCCAGCCGTAATCTCTTCCAGCGAAATTTGATACGTCTCGGGACCGTCCGGGCCCTTGCGGATCAGCTTGACGCGTCGAGGGGCAGCGACCGGGCCCAACCCGCCCGCCTCCGAAATTGCTTGAACCAGGCTGAGCCGCTCAACAAAGGGGAACGTGCCGGGTTTGGCGACCTCGCCCAGGACAGAAATCTCGACGCTCTTCCGTTCGATCACGATCACGGTCACGCTCGGGCTTTTCAGGAGCCCATCGGCGAGGCGCTCCTCCAACGATGCAGCCGCTTCGCCTTGGGTGAGCCCCTCGACTTTCAGTCTTCCCAGCAGAGGGAATTCGATGGTCCCGTCCTCTTGAACCTGAAACTGTCCAGACAGCTGCTCCTCATCAAACACCCTCACGTCGAAGACATCACCGGGCACGAAGCGTGGCGCCTGCCGGACGACACCCGCGCGGTCGGGCCCCAACGATGAGGCCGTCGAAGCGCAGGAGGTGGCGAGTCCAAGACAGGCGGTGAGCAAAATACGTGGTGCTGACATCGCTTAATACCTGATCGCGCCAAACAGCCACGCGACGTGCCGCGTGAACTTTCCTGGCGCCACAAAGCCATTGTTGTAGAGGGTGACAAAGTCCGTGTTGTTCAACTGAAGATCGTAACGAGCGGCGAGCACGAACATTTTTCCGAAGGACTGCTCAATCTGAGTCGACGCTGCGACCACGAGATCTGTGCGCTTGAAACCAGGCGCGCCCTGGTATGCGGCGATGACCGGGTCTTCCACGCCAGGGACGGGGAGAGCGAAGAAACTCCGCTGCGCGACCGTCAGGCCCGCTCTCAGGTCCATCTTCCACTTGAAACGCTGCTGAATGCCCAAGGAACCACCGAGGTCTGAAATATAGTTCCCGACCAAGCTGTCTCGGAACCGATAGAACCCCCGCATACTAAGTTGTGTCCGTGTCGTCGGAAAATACGTCAGCGCAGCCTCGAAATTTGGCCGACTGAATCCCACGCCGTTGATGTCGTTGTAGTAGTTGCCGTTGCCGTAGCCCGCCAACAACTCGACGTCGAGCTTCTTGGCGAGCTGCCCGATAAAGCCACCCTGAACGGTGTGGTGATCCGAGTCTTCGTTGCGCCCTACGCCGGTCTCGGTACAGCAAAAATAGATATTGTTGGTGAAGCGATATTTCAAGACGAACGCCGAGCGATCCCGAAATCGCCACTTGAGCTCTGCGTTCACGCCGTTCACGACCCGGTCGCTGGTGTTCTCTTGGCAATCCCCCTCGGTCGACCCTTCTGGACAGGGGTTCGCGTCCAAAAAGTACAACATCTCGGTGATGTATCCGAGCTCGAGGACCAGGCGACCTCCGCCCGGTCGAAATAAAGAGCGGACCTGTCCGCGGTGGTCGATGCGGTTGAGATTGTATTCGGCCGTCGACTCGTATTGCCGCGGCTGACCCAGTAACAAGAAGCGCTCGTCGATACCAAAGCTGAAGCGGCGCTTGGGGCTCGTGAGGAGATGCAAGGCGACACCGCCCGTCGGCTTCCCCGCCGCGCGGACGCTAGACCGCGAGTTTGTATAAAAGCGCCAGCCAAAGAAGGCCTGGATATTGTAGTCCGCCTTGCGGTCGCCGCCCTTGAGGGAGGTGTTCATCCGCTGGTTGATCATGCGACGGTTCCCGAGACTCAGCCACGCTGAGGGTTGGACGAACACGCTGCCGAGCTTGTTTCCTACCGCGTCATTGGAGAAGACGTTGGAGTCGTACCCCACCGCGAGCGCAGCCCCTCCATGAAAGGTGGAGCGTTTGCCAACCTTCACACCAGGACCATCCTGCGAGATCGGTACCCCCACGTTTGCGTCCGGCTCACTCGCCCAGGCAAGATTGCTCCAGGTGAGCACACCAAACCACGCCATGACTGCGAGCAGCGAGACCAGGCGTGCGGCACCGCTCCGTCGCCGAGATGTTCGCCCACGCTCGCGCAGACTGCCTGACGATCGTGGGTGATCGTCCCGCAGGAGATGGGCGCGCGGATATCTTGCGGATCGGTTCATTCGAAGGAGGCGAGAGCGTCTGCGGCGCGAGTCATGTGAGCGTTCCAAGAGAGCGCAGCACAGCTAGCCCGCGCGGATTTCCGGGCGAGCGTAGACGGGCTCGCGCGTTCGCACGAGCCGATAGAGAGAGGCAGACTCAAATGTTCGTGTTCGTGGTCCTTCGCAAGTTTGCCAGTTCCATGGTCGGATGACGAAGATGTGGACCGTTTGGAACCGCGCTGCTTGTGCGCAGGTCACTCCACTTGGGGAGAGCCTGTAGGCCCACGGAGTAAACCCCCGTCCCAAGAGGGGCGACATCGTCCCTAAACGGGTACATGTCACCGGGCTGGACGGGCGGTGACGAACACGGAGGAGCGCGCCAAGGGATCATTGAGACAATCCGAGCGACGCTCTTCGTTCACGACTGACCAGGCCGGTAAGCCGCGAGGTGCGGTGTCTGGCGGCGGCCGAGCGGTGCGCGTCGACAGCCGTGGCTACATCCAACCACCTGAACGATCTGCGAAACAGCCCCTGTCTGGATTCACGCCAAGTGGGGCGCTGACACGGCTACAGGATGGGGCTCACCGCCGCAGGCCACATCTCGGTGGTCGGCGGCATCACCAGCATGTCGGCGACGGAGCTGGTCGGATCGTCGAGCGGGATTGTGCTCGGCTCGTCGCTGTTGGTCGTCGTGACATCATCCGACTCTTCTGGACCGAGGCTCTGCTCGAAATTCTGGGCTCTGCGAACGATCTGTTCGAGCTGCTCGGCGGCGGCAGCGAGCTTCTCTGTGGCAAACACTCGCGCCTGCACCGTCTGATTTGGGTCGTTGATGATCTGCAACTCCTCGTCGATCAGTCGGAGAGGCTCGGTTACGCGCTCCCTCTCCGCCTCGACATGTGCGATGCGCAAAACATCGCCAGATCGCGTTGCACGCGCTGCCTCATCGGCAAGCGCAGAAAGCGCCTCTTCAATTCGTAGCTGCGAGGACTCCGCCGACGGGACATCTCCAGTGGCACTCGCCTCGCGCGTGGCAGAGACCGGCGGCGCGGCAATTGCCACGCTCTGAACGCTGAGCGTCAGCACTGAAAGACTCCAAATCAACGCGCGTCCGGCCATGAATCTTAAGCCTAACACACGCGCGGTCATTTCAAGTCAACCACACTGAAAAGATTGAATGTTTGCACCAGCCTCGGTCCGCCGCGGCACCGCGAACACGGACGCTTGGCGACGACCACTGCGCCCAATCTCGCGTTGTGACGGCGCCTCCGCCTGACGCGTGCGCCTGGTCCACGCGGTTCGGACGGGCTCCGCATTAGGCCTGCGAGAAGACCACGGAGAAGGTGACCTCGCTCGAGTCTTCGGCCCCTTCCACGGGGAAGCGCCAGCCCTTGATCTTTGCTTTGCAGCATCCCAGCGTCGCCGAATCACCGAGGGTATCACCCTCCACGGACACCTTCACAACCCGCCCAGAGGTGCTGATTGTGATCGTAAAGGTGATCTTCCCCTTCAGGCCAGACTGGCTCCGAAGCGACTTCTCGTAACAAGACTGGAGGGCGCCCATGCGGCGTCGGATCGTGGCTTGAACAAGCTTTTTATCCACGTCTCCGTACACCTCGGAGGTCGAGCTCTTCACCTTGCCCTTGATCTTCTTTTCCTTCTTCTTCTTCTTCTTGACCTCAGGCTGGTCGTCCGTGGTTTTCAAGCCGTCGGTACCCACAAGCGCGCCGCTGGCCGTGATCCCCTCGCCCCCCGCGACAAAGTCAGAAACCTCGGAGCCATCGGCATCGACAACGCGCCCCATGCCCTTGTCGAACAATGAGTCGAGGTTGTTCTCTGTCGACTCGATCACGTCGAAGACGGTGCCCTCTCCCGGACCGCCGTACGTTCCCAGCACGCGAGCGACGCCGACCCCCCGCGCCTTTTTGGTCGATTCTTCGGAGAACTTCTTCGGCTTGGTCTTCACGACTTTGTCGGGCTCAACCTGCTTCTTCTCCTTCTTTTTCTCCTCGGGCTGCTTGAGCTCCTCCTCTTCCGGCTCCTCCTCTGGCTCCTCCTCCGGCTCAGGCTCCTTTTCTTCTTGCTCGTAGACGATGCCCATCGCCTCCATCATTCGCTGGTCAACCTTGACCTCGGTGGAGGGTTTCACGCCAAACGCCGTGTACATCCCTCCCGCCCCGAAGAACATCGCGCTGCCGAGGAGAATGGCCGCGAACATTGGCTCCCGACGCCGTTGGACGACAAAATTGAAAGCGGCGCCAACCACGACGCAGCCGACGATCCCGATGGGTCCCACCAAGAACCCGATGGCCGCGATGGACGCGATCAGCCCAATCAGCATCGCGTACGCTGCGGGGAGCGGGGTCCCGGACAGGCCGTAGCCTTTGAGCGGTCGCAGCGCCGGGCTCGTCCGTTTCGGGCGGGCGAACTGAAACAAAACGACGCTGTCGCCGAGAAGGATCTTGCCCTTCGCGGTCGATCGCAGCGCAACCTGTACGCGCGCAGCTCCCTGCTTGCGACGGAGCTGCTTGACCGTATACGCCCGCTTCCCCTTCGCGAGCGTCACCTTGCCGCGCGCCTCTTTCGGCAAGTTGAGGTAGTAGCGCCCCCCACGATACTCAAAGAGCGTCACGCTCTCAGGTGCGACACGCTTCGATTTTTTCTTTCGACGCCTCGGTGGGTCGAGCTCCGGCGATCGAAGACCCGCGAGACCTCCGACCAGGGGAGCGAGCCCCACCATCAGCAAGATTAAGCCGATGAGCGCAACGTCTGGTCCGTCGCTTTTGCTGCCGTAGTCGTAGACGTCAAAGCTGTTCGCGTCCTTGCCTTCGAGCAACTCCTGGCGAGCGGCCTCCTCCGCGGCGTAGCGGTTAACATCCGACACGAACAAGCCCAAGCCGGAGACCAGCATCAACAGCGCCATCACCAGCAGCGGCTTCGCGCTCTTTTTGGGATCCCGCCGACGATCCATGCTGTCGTGGACGACGAGGTCGTTGTGAAGACCCCATCCGACCTTCATCGACTCTGGCTCCGTTTGATGAAGCTCGCCGCACAGCTTGTCTTCAACGACGACGGCGGCCCGAAGAACCCGGCTGGACTTGCGCTGTGGCATGGATAGAAATGCAGCAGGGTCTAGGCGAACGTCACGACGTTCGCCACAAACGGGGGTTGCGCTGCGGACAGAGCATAACAGGGGGATCTCGAAAGGTGTAG
>CALKDV010000082.1 GCA_938084085.1 uncultured Nannocystaceae bacterium | reverse complement strand
TGAGTTGAGCGGTGCCGTAAGATCGGGATCGTCAAGATCCACCAGGTTGTCGCAATCGTTGTCGACGGCATCGCAGACTTCGGGCGATGACGCGGCCGAGTTAGGCGTACACGTCACCTCGCTGCCGGCATCGCACGCGAGCACAGTCACCTCGCAGGCCCCGTTCCCGCAGGTCTGCTCATTGGGCACGGGATCCACGTTGTCACACGTGGGCCCGGTGGTTCCCGTGCACGACGTGAGGTCGGGATCCTGGCAGACGTCTCCGCAGGTGGTAGCGGCGCTGCCCTGCCCCTGCCCGGGGCACAGGTCCGCCTGCACCTGGCAGGCGCCGATTCCGTTGCACGCCGAGTCTGGCACGGCCGAAACCTCGTAGCAGGTGTCTCCCGACCAGCCGAAGTAAAATCCGGCGCAGGAGAAACCGCCGCATTCGTTGGCAGGGTCCTCTCCTCCCGGAATGGGCGAGCAGGTCCCCTCACTGCCGATTAGGTTGCACGCCTGGCAGCTGCCCGTGCAGGTGGTGGAGCAGCACACACCGTCGGCGCATGACAGCCCGCCTTGGCAGTCGCTGTCCTCATCGCAGGGTGCGCCGCCAGGGAGGTCGGGCAGGCACGCGCCTCCGTCACAGTGCGCGTTGGCGTCGCAGTCCGCGTCCGAGCCGCAGAAGGTGTCGCACGGCGGCGGCGTCTGGTTCGAGGAGGACGAGCAGAACACGGACGGGAAGGACCCGCAGTCGCTGGCCTCCTCGCCGTCGCAGCCCGAATCGTCGTCCACCACGTTGGCGGTGCACGAGAAGTCGCCTTGACACACCCCGTCGGTGCGCTCGCCTTGGCAGTTGCCCACGTCCGTGCAGGCCGAGGCCACATCCAAGATGTCGCAGTCCGCGTTGGTGCTGCAGCAGTCGCCGCCGTCGCAGCAGTAGCCGTTGCTGCAGTAGTCGCTGATGCACTGGGTGTTGCCGCCGCACGGATCGCCGTTGGGCTCGTCGGGCACGCAGATGTTGAGGATGTTGCAGTAGGCGTCGGTGTCGCAGTCGGCGTCGCTGCTGCAGGAGGCGTCGCAAGTCGGAGGCTGCTGATCTTCCGCCCCGGTGCAGAACACAGAGGGGTAGGCGTTGCAGGTGTCGGCCTCGATGGTCGCCGCGCACGCGGAGTCATCGGGCACGTTCCCGGCGGTCTCGCACACGCTGCTCACGCAGGCGGCGTCGCCACGGGTGCCTTGGCAGGTCACGGTGTTGTCGCAGCCCGGCGCGGTGGTGTAGCTGGCCGGGCAATCGCTGGCTACTGAGCAGCAGTCCCCGCCCGCGCAGCAAAATCCGTTGTTGCACACATCGCTGATGCACCACGAATTGCTCAGACAGGCGACGCCGTCGTCCTCGTCGGGCTGGCAGGTGTTGTCCGACGCGCAGTAGGCGTCGGCGTCGCACTCGGTGTCGTCGGCACAGCTGGTGGCGCAGGTCGGCGCGACCTGGTCGTCCGTACCGTCGCAGAACACTGACGGGTACGGCCCGCAGTCGTCCGCCTCGCTGGTCACGCCACAGCCCGTGTCGTCTTGCACGGTGCCCGTGGATACGCACACGAAGTTGGCGGCGCACTCCGCCTCGCCGCGCGTCCCCTGACAGGCCGGGACGTCGTTGCAGATGGACGCCTCGGTCCCGAAGGTCGGGCAGTCCTCCGCCATCTGGCAGCAGTCGCCGTTGATGCAGCAAAAGCCGTTTTGGCAGTGGTCGTTGATGCACCAGGAGTTACTCAGGCAGGCCTCGCCGTCATTTTCGTCGGGCTTGCAGGTGCTGTCTGCGGGGTCGCAGTAGGCGTCGGTGTCACACTCGCTGTCGTCCGCGCAGGTGGTGGCACAGGTGGGGGCGACCTGGTCCACGGTTCCGTCACAAAACACGCTCGGGTACGGGCCGCAGTCGTCGGCTTCGGTGGTGTCTGCGCAGCCGGTGTCGTCGTCGACGCTGCCGGAGTTGGCGCAGGCGTTGAGCACACACTCCGCCTCGCCGCGCGTGCCTTGGCAGGTCGGCGCGTCGTTGCACGTGGACGCCAACGTGCCGAAAGCCGCGCAGTCCGTGGCCGCCGCGCAGCACTCGCCGCTGCCGCAGCAAAATCCGTTGTCGCAGTAGTCGCTCTCGCAATCGGATAGCTCGTCGCAGGCGTCGCCGTCGGGGTAGTCCGCTTCGCATACGGAGGCGTCGCAGTGGGCCGCCACCACACACAAGGTGTCGTCCTCCATGTCGCAGGCGGTGGCGCACACATCGCCCATGTCGCCGCCAAGCTCGCAGGTGTACAGGTCGCAGGGCGCCGCGCCCGTCCCCTCGCACATGCCATCCACGCACATCTCGGAGGCGGACTCGCTGTAGCCTTCGGTGGAGAGGATGCAGCTGCCGGGGTCACAATCGATGACCTCGTTGTCAATGACGTCATCGCAGTCGTTGTCGAGCCCGTCGCAGATCTCGGGCGCGGAGCTGTTGACGTCGGGGTTGGTGTCGTCGCAATCGGAGCCGAAGCACCCCCCACCTTCGCCATAGATATCTCCGTCGCCGTCAACGCAGCAGATCCCATTGTTCGGGATGCACTGCTGGAGCACGGTCCCGTCGTCGACGCTCCCGATCAAGCCGCAGGTGAACCCCACGGGGCACACGGAGGGATCACGGGCACAGCTGATGGTGCAGTAGTTACCCTGCGAGAGCGGCACGCAGAGGTCGTTGTCGTCGCCGCATTCCGCGCTGGTGGAGCACATGTCGCAGAAGGTCTCTGGGGCGGGCACACACGCGTCCACGGTCCCCTCCGAGGTCTCGATGGGCGCGCAGATAAAACCGTCCGGGCAGTAGCCGTTGTCGCAGGGCTCGACACACTCACCTTCCGTCTGGCCGTCCGGAATATTGCAGTAGTCCTCGCAGTCGGCGTCCTCGGTGCACGGATCCCCTGGCTGCCCGGTCCCACCGCCGTCCATCCCCACATCCCCCTGGTCGGAGGAGGAATCAGCAGAGTTGGAGCCTGACTCGGAATTGCCGACATCGTCTTGATCCGTGGTCACGCCGATGTCGTCACCGATGGTGTTCGACCCAAAATCGTTGGCGGTGGTTATCACCTCATCGCCCCCACCTGCACAGCCGAGGTACGCCGCAGCGAACAACACGAGTACTCCACGTTTCATCAAGCCATGCACCTGCGAATCATACGCTGTAGCGATGGGCTACCACAACAGCGACAGCGATTCGCCGCGGACGCCTACAAACGTGCTGGCGCGATGATTGCGCGCTCCGGATGGGCACTTATGTATGCATGCACGCGACCTGACTCGGATGCCCCTTCTCCGCACGTGCCCACGAGCTTCACACCGGAGCCACGCGCGATCGCGCCCGCGCGAACCTTTTCGACTCCACCGCCCTACAAAGTCAGGTCAACCGTGAGGTGGACGCGGCCGCCCACCAACGCCTCAAGGGTTGCGACCTCGCGAGACGCCCCATACGCTCGCGATCGCCGCGAGTCGAGGAGTCTCCCGTCTGCATCGAGGGCGGCCCACTCCACGACAGGATCCCCTTCATCAAATCCATCGGCCTCCACGATCCATGCGTCTGCCTCGCGCCGAAGCCGAGCCCCGTAGTCCCCCTCGAACCACCACTGTCCCGGATCTACCTCCGCGCCGGGCGGACCAAAGAACACCTCATCCACCAGGTCGTTTCGCCAATCGCAGTGCACGTGGTCCGTGTACTGCACCAGGTATCCGCCGTTGTTTTGGCAGACTGTCTCCAAGGTCGCCAAGGTCGCGGACTGAGGGACCAAATCAAATCCGTCCCCGTACAGGTGTCTCGAAGAGGCCGCCGCACCGGCGATGGTCGCGTTGTAGCCGGGCGAGCGATAACCCGACGTCACGAGGATCGCCCCGACCGTGTTGCGCATATCTTGCAACCGCTGCACGGCCGCCGGAGAGATGACCGCCCACTGCCCTTTGACGACTTGCGCCAACTCGTCGAGTTGAAAATTAGGAGCGAGCTTCAACGACGGGTCGCTGGTGCTGAGGTCGAGATATCGGAGGGGCTCTCGATAGCTCTCAAGCCCCATGTAGGGCGCAGGATAGACGTAGTCCGCGGGCAGCGGGTCCAAGGTGAACACCGGTAGACAGGTCGTATTGGTGGAGTCGAGACCGAGATAACACGCCTCCAGATCGCCGTCTCCGTCTCCGTCTCCGTCTCCGTCTCCGTCTCCGTCGCCGTCTCCGTCTCCGTCTCCGTCTCCGTCTCCGTCTCCGTCTCCATCTCCATCTCCGTCTCCGTCTCCATCGCCATCTCCGTCGCCA
>CALKDV010000081.1 GCA_938084085.1 uncultured Nannocystaceae bacterium | reverse complement strand
CGTCCTCGAATTCGTCGGCGAATGGATCTGGTGCCCCGGGACAAAGCTCCGCGCCGACGTAATTTGGGTCGCATGGATCGGTGATTTTTTGGGTAGACGATGTCGGGGGCGCGTCCGCGGCCTGCTTGGCCCCGCGTCTTGACCATCGCGCCTCGAACCGTGTGGTCGTGGTGGAGGGCCCGTCCACCTCCGTCCCCACCGCTTGCACGCGGCGGGCGAATCCTCCGTTGACATCAAACGTCAGATCGACGGTGTCACGGTTGGAGACCTCGTGGCCGCCTTCCTTGGTGGTGGTGACCGTGGAGGTTTTGTCCTCTTGTTGGATCCGTGCGATCTGAACACCGGGCGCTGAGTCCTTCGGTCGAAACAACCCCTTGAACGAGGAAGATGTGGTGGTCTCCTTAAAGCGCCCGAGTTTGCCCTTGCGCCCGGTGACCTTCTGGTCTTGCCATGTCGCCCCTGTGGTGAGCGCCTTGGCCGGCACGGGGTGAATGCTCCGCTTGAGGGCGCCGAGGATCGTCTCGAGCGCCATCTGCACCATGGGATCAAGTTCGCCGCCGGCTGCAGAGGCCTTCGGGAAGTCCGTCACGACGCCTTGGGCGTCCATACGAAACTTGATGTCCGCGCCCTCGACCATGTTCTGCGCCGCAGAGATGACCGCCTTGGCGTCGACGAAGTCGCTCATCTGCCCGAATGACATATTGAGTCGGAGGTTTTTTATCCGCGCCTTAACCAAGGCGACGCCGGAGTCATCCGCACCCTTAATGATCATGGACACGTCAAACTCGGCCGTACGATTTGAGCCTTGACCCGCGGCGCCAGAGCTTTCGCGGTCGAGCACATGTCCGTCCAGGACGGTGCCGGCGTCGAGTCGATAGGTGAGCGTAACGCCTTCGGCGGGCGTCTCCACCTTATGCATTCCCCGCGTCCCTCCGCACCCCATAGGAGCGGCCATGCAGAGGCCCGCGACGAGGGCACAGGTAGACCAGAGGCGAGGAAGCGGAGGCATGCGAGACTCTAGCGCAGGCCTCGCCCACGTATCAAGACGGCCTCGGCCGTGGGCGCCCGCCCCTAGGTTCCTTCGCGCGGTGCCGCACCGCGCAGCGTCACCAGCGGGCTCGCGGAGGTCGGGTCGGCGGCGAACCCCGTCCGAGACGCGCGCCGCGCCTCATCGCCATAGACCAACGCACGTTCGTGCTCCTCAGGGAGTGTGGCGAACGCTCGCTTCCAGGCGCCAAAGTTCCCGCCTTGGTGGACGGCCTCGATGGCGCGGTATCCGACCTCTGGCCCACGCTGCGACAGGACGTATTCGACCCACGCCCATTTTGGTGGCTGGGGGCGGATCTCAGCCTTTCCTTTGAGCCCCGCTTTGATCCGTTTCAATCGAGCCTCAGCGGTCTTGATGCCCACGAAGGGGTGGCCGTCCAGCGGGGTGTTTCGCTTGGCCACAAATGTTGAGAAGGTCATGGTCAAGCGGGTGAGCTTCGTGAGTTCGAGGGCGAAGCGCACCAACTCGTCGGCGTCTTCCTCGCGCTCCGTAGGCGCGCCCATCATCTGGTAGAGCTTGAGACGGTGAAAACCGCGGCTGCCCACGAGCTCTGCTGCTCGGAGGAGGTCTTGCTCGGTAATCTTTCGATCGAGGACCTCGCGCATCCGCTCGCTGATCCCGTCAGAGGCCACCGTGATCGTGCGGTAACCGCCGCGGGCGAGGTTGTCGAGGAAACCAGGGGTGAGTCGGTCGGCGCGCAGACTCGAAATCCCGACACCTCTTCCGCTCTCGACGATCCGAGCTACCAGCTCTTCAAGATGGGGGAGGTCGGTGACCGCGGCGCCGACCAGGCCGACCTTTTTCGCGTGATCAGGAACTGTCGCGAGCGGCACGTCAATGGGCAGGATGCGCATGCCGCCGGTGCTCGCGCCCCGCATGACGCAGAACGTACAGCGACGGGAGCAACCGCGCTCCGGCTCCACCAAAAACATATTGGACAGTTCGGCCTCCGGAGTGGTGATCGCCGAGTATGCGGGCAGTCGGTCTTGGGGGGCGCGCCCCATGTCCGGGAGCGGCTCGAAGCGCCCCTCTTCGGTCTCTCCCACGCAGCTGTGGGGGAGGGCGCCGGCCGCCTCCACCGCCGCGCTCCGCCCGGGAGTGTCGAGGATGGTCTGAACGGCCAACGGCAGCGTGTGCTCCGCCTCTCCAGAGATCAGCACGTCACAAAAGGGCAAGAGTAGGCTCGGGTTCGTCGTGGTGACGGGCCCGCCCATGATGATGATGGGATCGTGTTTGGACCGGCGCTTGGTCAAAAGCGGGACGCCGGCCCCTTCGAGCAACCGGATGATGCCGCTGATCTCAAGCTCGTAGGCCACCGAGATGGCGATGATCGGATAATCCCGGATGGGGGTCAGGGCCTCGTAGGAGAGCACCTGCTGGGAACGCTGGGGCCACTCGAGCGTGGCGGGCTCCCATTCATCCGGCAAAAAAGCTCGATGCGCGCCGGGGCCCTCGGTATTCAGGATCCGGTACAAGGTTTGGAAACCAAGACTCGACATCCCTACCCGGTACGGGCTCGGGTACGCCATCACCACCGGGGCCCGCGTGTCGAGGCCGAGCGTGCCTTGTTCTCCGGAGAGACGAGCGTGAATGAGGCCTCGCTCGTCGAGACGGCGAGGACGTTGTCGCATACTTAGAACTTGAACGACGCACCGGCGCCGGCGCCGTTACGCATCCACACGGGGCTTACGTATTGCAGCCCCGCGGTCTCCGCGGCGGGAGCTGGTGCCGCCGCCGCCTTCTTTTTGTTGATGATGCCCAGGGCGATCAACGCACCGCCGGCTGCGAGGAACACACCGCCGCCGATCAACCCGCCGAGGGTCATGGCGTTGTAGGCACCGAGGCTGCCTTGCTTGTTAAATGTGTCGTTGTCGGAGAAGTCGCCCTCCGGGAACCCCGAGGGGGTGTTGTTCGACGAGGCGCTCACCAAGGAATTCGCCGCGGCGTTTCCAAGGGCGATGCCCGTGATACCCACCGCGATACCTGCAACGCCGGCCACGGAGAGTCCGATGCCCGCGATGAGCAAGGGATTTTTCTCTTTGGCGGGGGCGCCGTCGTCTACCGCGCCGTCGTCGCCGCTGCTGGCTTCGCGCTGCTCTCGCTGCGAAGACAGGTCGGGCGCGTCATCCTCCTCAGGCGGGGTCTCGGCAGCGATGGGGTTCTCTTCTTTGACGTTGGCGCATCCGGAGAGCGCGATCTCACCGAGCACCTTCTTCGCCTCTTCGATGTTGTCCGCCTTGCTCTCGCGGGTCTCGTAGGTGACGTAGTGCCGGAAATACTCGTCAGCTTTCACGCAGTCGCCGAGCTTCCATGCCGCCGTGGCGACCTTGAAGGCGAACCCGTGTTTGCCGGGCACGAGAAAATAGGCTTCCTCGTACTTGTTCATCGCGGTGAGGAAGTCTCCGGCTTTGAACGCACTCTGTGCCTCGATGTAGTAGGTCTTCGCGAGGGCAGATTTCTCTTCGTCCGACATGGTCGAAGGATCTTGCGCAGTGGAAACGGCGAAGGAAGAGGCTGCG
>CALKDV010000080.1 GCA_938084085.1 uncultured Nannocystaceae bacterium | reverse complement strand
GACGAGACCGGGACACCGCTCGCGCTCACGCTCGACGCGGGCCGCTACCCCTTGTCGCAGCGACGGGCGCTCGGCGCTGCGATCTGCAAGCGGCTCATGGCCGACCCTACGGTCACCAAGTTCCTCGATCTTGTTGTCGAGCGCGGCCGCGCCTCTGGGCTGCCGCAAATCGCGATGCAGTACGCGGAGCTCGCTGACGCCCAAGCCGGCCGCGTGCGGGCCACCGTCACCGCGGCGACCGCCGTGGGGCCGGGAGCGCTCGCGCAGGTGAAGACGGCGCTTGAAGGAGCCACCGGCAAGAAGGTGCTGCTCGAGCAAGAAGTAGATCCGGAGCTGATCGGTGGGGTGGTGACCCAAGTAGGGAGTTACCGCCTCGACCGCAGCGTGAAGACGATGCTCGAGCAGATGCGCTCGGGACTCAAGCAGGGGGCCTGACCCTCAGGCATTTTTCAACCTCAACGAACTTCCAACGAAAACGAAATTAGAGAGCGACGAGACACATGGAGATCAGAGCGGACGAAATCAGCCGGATCATCAAAGAGCAGATCCAAGGTGCAGACACGAAAACCTCGGTGATGGAGACCGGGACGGTCCTGACGGTCGGCGACGGTATCGCCCGCTGTTACGGCCTCGCGAACGCCATGGCCGGGGAGATGCTCGAGTTCCCGCACGGCGTGCGGGGGATGGTGCTCAACCTCGAGGACGGCAACGTGGGGGTGGCGCTGCTCGGCAACGACCAGCTCATCAAAGAGGGCGACACCGTCAAGCGCACGGGCACCATCATGAGCGTGCCCGTGGGACAAGGCCTCGTCGGCCGCGTCGTGAACGCGCTCGGAGAGCCCATCGACGGCAAGGGCCCCATCGAGTCCAGCGAGGACCGCATCATCGAGGTGAAGGCGCCCGGCATCATCGCTCGAAAGTCGGTGCATGAGCCCATGCAGACCGGCCTCAAGCCGATCGACTCCATGGTGCCGATCGGTCGTGGTCAGCGCGAGCTCATCATCGGTGACCGCCAGACCGGTAAGACCGCCGTGGCTGTCGACGCCATCATCAATCAAAAGGGCCAGAACATGGTCTGCGTGTACGTGGCCATCGGACAAAAGCAGTCCACGGTCGCCTCGGTCGTGGACCGCCTCGCCCGAGAGGGTGCCATGGAGTACACAATCGTGGTCGCGGCTTCGTCCTCCGAGTCGGCGCCGCTCCAATTCCTCGCGCCCTACACCGGCGTGACGATGGGCGAGTTCTTCCGTGACAACGGCGGCCACGCGCTGCTCGTGTACGACGATCTCTCCAAGCAGGCGGTGGCCTACCGCCAACTCTCGCTCCTGCTGCGCCGCCCACCCGGTCGTGAGGCCTACCCGGGCGACGTGTTCTACCTGCACAGCCGCCTGCTTGAGCGCGCGTGCAAACTCTCGGACAAGGAGGGGGCCGGATCACTCACCGCGCTGCCCATCATCGAGACCCAGGCGGGCGACGTCTCGGCGTACATTCCCACCAACGTCATCTCCATCACCGACGGCCAGATCTACCTTGAGAGCAACCTGTTCGCGTCGGGCATCCGCCCCGCGATCAACGTGGGCCTGTCCGTCTCTCGCGTCGGTGGCTCCGCGCAGATCCCCGCCATGAAGAAGTACGCGGGACCGCTGCGCACATCGCTGGCGCGCTATCGTGAGCTCGAGGCCTTCTCGCAGTTCGCCTCCGACCTCGACGCCGCCACGAAGGCGGAGTTGGATCGTGGTCAGCGGATGGTGGAGCTCCTCAAGCAGGGGCAGTACATCCCGATGAACGTGTCGCTGCAGGTGCTCTCGATCTTCGCGGGCACCCAGGGGTTCCTGGACGACATCGCGGTCGCGGACATCGGCCGCTTCGAGAAAGAGCTGCACGGCTTCATCTCGGACACGTACTCCAGCCTCCTGGACGACATCGCCAAGGCGCGCAAAAAGCCGGAGCTCAAGGCGGTCGAGGAGGGGCTCAAGGACGCCATCAGCACCTTCAAGTCCTCTCACTGGACGGCCAAGTAACGACGAAAGGCTGACTGAGCACCATGGCCACGCTTAAAGAAATTCGCGCGCGCATCGGGTCGGTGAAGAACACCCGCAAGATCACGAGCGCCATGAGCCGCATCGCCAGCGCTCGCCTCGCGCGCGCGCAAAACGCCATGATGGCGGCGCGTCCCTTCGCGGAGCGCATGTCGACGATGGTGAGTCAGATCGTGGGTGAGCTCGGAGACGAGCAAGGCCACGAGCTGCTGCTGCAGCGCGGAGTCGAGCGCGTGGGGATCATCGTCGTCACCGCGGATCGCGGCCTTTGCGGCGGCTTCAACGCCAACGCGACGCGGGTCGCCCAAGATCTCATCGAGCAAGAAAAGGCGGCGGGGCACGAGGTGGTCATCTCGTGTGTCGGCCGCAAAGGCGCCGTGTCCCTCGGGCACGCAGGACACGAGATCTTCGACAAGTATCCCGCGCCGGATCCAAAGACGAGCCTCGAGATCGCCGAGCGCGTCGCGGCGGACGCGGTGGAGGCGTTTAGCTTCCACGACGAGGGCGCCGAGGGTCTGCGTGTGGACCGTGTGGTCATCGTCTACAACCACTTTATCAACGTGCTGACGCAGGACGTCCGCGCCGTCCAGCTCCTCCCGGTGCCCGCCGAGGGGGCCGAGGAGGGCCTCGGCGAGCGCAAAGTGGAGCCCAGCATGGAGCAGCTACTCTCGTACCTCCTGCCGATCTCCGTCGAGAGCTCCGTGCAGACGGCCATGCTGAACTCTGCGGCGAGTTCCGCCGCCAAACGCGTGGCCATGGACGCCGCGACCGACAACGCCTCTGAGCTCGTGGACGAGCTCACTCTTGAATACAACCGCGGCCGACAAGCCGCCATCACCACAGAACTTATCGAAATCGTCAGCGGCGCCCAAGCGGTGTAGCCACGAATTGACCACACAACGGAGTCCATCATGTCGAACGAGACGAACAACCCCACTGGCTCGATCCCCAAGTCCCCCATGCCGGCCGCATCTTCGTCGATGCCGTCGATGCCTACGCTCGGTTCGGGCGCTGCGAATCCATTGGGCGGACCCTCCACCACCGCGACGGCGAAGACGGCCGCTCGCGTCGGCAAGATCACGCAGGTCATCGGCCCCGTCATTGACGTAGAGTTCGAGGGTGACCTCCCGGAGATTTATTCCGCGCTAAAGATCACCAACCCCCGCATCGATGATCGCAAAGAGAACCTCGTATGCGAGGTCGCCATGCACCTCGGGGAGCGGACCGTGCGCGCCATCGCCATGGACACCACGGACGGCCTCGTCCGAGGCATGGAGGCGCGGGACACCGGCGACTCCATCTTGATGCCCGTGGG
>CALKDV010000079.1 GCA_938084085.1 uncultured Nannocystaceae bacterium | reverse complement strand
CACGACCTCCGCGGTGCCTTGAAACGCTCGAACACGTCGTTCCAGGGCGTTGTGCGCGGCGTTCTCTCGCGTGGTGTCGACGGCCTCGAAGTCGATATCGACGGCCACGATTTCGCAACCGGGCCATAGCCGGGCCGCCGCAAGCCCGAGAATTCCCGAGCCGCATCCAAGATCGAGGACGCGGGAAGGCGAGACATCGAGGGCCGCGTCGAGGGACGCGAGGAGCTCGAGGCAAAGCGAGGTGCTCTCATGCTGTCCAGTTCCGAACGCGCGACCCGGATCCAGGATGATCTCCAACTCGGGGTCATCGTCACGACGCTCGATCCAACTCGGGCGCACGAGAAACCGGCCACCACCGGGTCGCAGCGGCTTAAAAAATTCCTTCCAGCTGTCGCGCCAACTCTCGTCGTCTGTGGTGAAGGAGCGCGCGGTCAGCGGGGGCAATCCAAGGGACGGCCCGATCTCCAACGCCCGCGCCTCGAGTCTCGCGAGGGCCGCTGGCGAAGTGTAGATAACGAGTGACGGCCGCTCGGCAACTTCGAAGGTCTTCGCGTCGCGGTATTCGACACCGGACACCTCGTCGTCTTCAAGGAGCAGCGCGCCGAGCGATTCCAGCTGATATTCGAGAAGCTCATGGGCCGCGGTCGAGCGTGGACCGGCGGGTGTGACCAGCGTGAGGGTCGACCAAGGACTCGGCGCGTCAGTGGTGGGCATGGGGAAGGTTGTACACCGGGGCGATCATTGAGCCCTGCACCGTGCGGTCGAGGGTCTAGAGCGGCACGGGAGGGTCGCAATTTCGCGCTCGATCAACCTGAGCCGCGTACAGCAGGGCTGGATTATTCTTTTGACACGGGAACCAATGCAGGGTACCTGTTGAACACACTGAGCAGGGCCCTATGGACCCTGAAGGTGGACGAGGAGCGACAACAGCGATGCAAGCGTACAACGGGGTAAAGGTGTTTTCGGCGACCAAGGCGCGTGAACGCGAGGAGATCGGCGAGCGGACGACAGAGTGGCTGCGGAATAACGACGTCGAGGTGGTGGACACCATCGTGACCCAAAGTTCGGACAGCGAGTTTCACTGTTTGACCATTACCTTGTTTTACTACCGCGCATAGAGCGGCGGCATCGACGGACGCCGGGCCGCCAAGATTCGGCGGGGACACTACGGTTCAACGCGGTCGGGTCGTGACCTTTGTCGACGCGGGGTCGCGCCACGCGGAGGACGATGGGGCAGTCGCGGTCACGGCGCGGCACCTGCGTGGTGTCGTGGCTCCTGGCGCAAGATAGGGCCGATTGCTGTCGTGCCGTCACTGACCGGGTCCCTGAAATCTCGTATCCTCCTCAACTAGGATCGCCGATGAATCTTCAGTCTATCTGTTCCCGCGCGTACGTGTCTCGAGTTGCGTTTGTATTGCTTGGCCTCGCCGGCTGTACCTCAAGCGAAACGGAGGCGTCGTTTGGGATCGATTCGTTCAGCGGGACGGAGTCCGACTCCTCGGCGGACGCGGTCACCTCAGGCAGCGAGTCCTCGACGATCGGCGCGGAGGAGTCAACATCCGGGGAGGGGGAAACGACGACGGGAGGAGACGCGACCACTGGGGGAGATACCACCGGTGGCGGCGCGACGACGGCTGGTGAAGACACCGGGAGCACAGGTTCATCCGGCTGCATGACGAACGCTGACTGCGCGGGCGATCCGGAAGGAGAGGTCTGTGATGCCGGGCTGTGTGTGCCGTGTACGCCCAGCGATGATCTGTGCGTGACGGGCGAGTATTGTTCCTCGGACAATGAGTGTGTACCCGGGTGTTCAGACGACTCGGACTGCGTCTCACCCACGGTCTGCGATGTCCCGAGCCACACGTGCATCGGATGCGTCGAAGATACCGATTGTGCGCTCGGTACGATCTGCGACACGGGGGCGTGCGTCCCCGGGTGTACGCTTGCTCACGGTTGTCTCGGCGCCGACGAATGTTGTTCGGGCCAGTGCCTTGATGTCCAAGCAGACCCGCAAAACTGCGGGACCTGCGGCAACGAGTGCGCGTATGCGAACGCGACGCCGCTGTGCGAGCAGGGCGACTGCGTGATGGGCCCGTGCGACATGGGGGCTCTCGATTGCAACAGCGATCCTGCCGACGGATGCGAGGGAGGGCCCGGGTGTCTGTGTGTTCCAGGGCAGACGCAAAGCTGTTATCTGGGCGCTGCGGGCACGGAGGGGGTGGGCCAGTGTGCGGCTGGCGCTCAGACCTGTGACCCAGACGGGCTCGCGTGGGGCCCGTGTCTCGGGCAAGTCCTGCCGGCGCCAGAGGCGTGCGGCGACGGGGTCGACAACGACTGCGATGGCCTCACCGATTCGTCCAATGACGTGGACGGCGACGGGTACGACCTCTGTGAAAATGGCGTCATCCTCGACTGCTGTGAAGAGATCGGTTGCTCCGTCGACCCGGAGCTGGTCAACCCTGGGGCCTACGACGTCCCTGGGAACGGACTTGATGACGACTGCGATGGGGTCTCCGATGAACCGGCGCTCGGTTGTGATGCGGGGATCGCCAGCGACACAACCGATGTGCTGAACTTCGCGCGTGCCCTCGATCTTTGTCAGTTTACGGTGGAGGCGCCCCCCACCCAGGCCGAGCGCATTTGGGGGGTTATCGCGGCATCGCTGACGGAGACCGACGGCAGCATGCTCGAGAATCAAGATCAGGCCGCGGTGCGAGATAATTTTGGAGACAACCAGCCCACCGGCTTCGACTCCCTCGTGTTGCTGTCCTCCGGCGTGGCCGCGGACTTGACCGACACCAACCCCTCGTTTAACAGCTTCGAAGGGGGCAAGGGGTGGGGGACGGAGGCGGCGCCCCCGGCGGACTGGTACGCGGCCAACGGCAACGCCTTCCCCAACGTACCGGGGTGCCCCACCACCGCGACCACCTCCAACGATCCGGTGATGTTGACCATCCGCGTGCGTGTGCCGACCAACGCCCAGTCGTTCTCGGCGGATCTCAGTTTTTTCTCGGCAGAATTCCCCGAGTACGTCTGCAGCCAGTACACAGACATGTTCGTCGCGTTGCTCGACACGACCGATTCGGAGAACCCGCCCGACAAGAACATCGCGGTCTACGACCAGTTCGGTGATGGCACGGTGCTGTGGCCACTCGGAGTGAACTTGGCGCAGTCCGCAAACGGACTGTTCTCGCAATGTGTCAACGGTCCCATCGGTTGCAGCGGGCAGATGAGCGACTACACGGGATGCGTAGGGGTGGACCAGCTTATCGGCACCGGCTTTGACGCCTACGATGGCACAGGTCAATTTGATCCGGGGTGCCTCGACAGCCCTGGCACGACCAACGGGCACTATTACAAGGGTGGCGCCACCGGCTGGCTCACGATGACGGGCAACGTCGAGCCGGGAGAAGTCGCGGAAATCCGGCTCGCCGTGTGGGACGCTGGAGGATTTATCTACGACTCCTTGGTGATGCTGGACAACTGGACCTGGGGATTGACGCCGGCGGCGCCGGGCCTCACCCCCGGGTGAGCGGGACCGCGGGGGCGCGGTGATGCCGTGAGGACCCACGTTGTGGCGGGGGGGACCTCGGGTTGACGCCCGGGCGCGCAGAGCGTACTCACGCCTCATCGACGGTGCGAGTCGCGAGGCTCGCCCTGAGGGAATCCGGTGTAAATCCGGGGCTGCCCCCGCAGCGGTAAGCAAGAACGAAACTCGCAACGAAGGCACTGGCGAACGCTGGGAAGCCGCGAGTCCTAGGAGGCCAAATGGCCGCGCTTGTGAGCCCGAAGACCTGCCGTCGAACTCGTCGAGAGGCGAGCTCCCGAAGCCTCGTGGGGACGCGAAGACCGGTCATGTTGGCGGGTCCTTCGCACAAGGCGAAAGGTCCACATGATCACACCCATCCCAGGTTCACCACGTTGTCGGTCGCTCGTCGCCGTCCTCTCCTTCAGCCTCATTTCCCTCCCCGGTTGTGAAATGGGTGGCACCTCAAGCGCGTCAAAGTCGCCGCCTGTGGAGCCATGGACCGGTTGTGTGGATCCGTGCACCGAGGAGACGATGGGAGAGGCGCAGACCTTTGGTCTTTGTGCGGCCCACTTCTCGCCCGCAGAAGCGACCGTCACCGCGGGTGGCTTTGGTCACGATGACGTGCACGAATTGGTCTCGGGGCCACCGCGCGGCTCCATGGACGTTGTCTCGCTTGGTTGCGGCGGCTCCATCGTTATCGACCTCGGGCCCGATGGAGCGCACAACGACGGCGGCGCCGACTTTGTCGTCTTCGAGAACCCCTTCTCTGTCGATTTTCCGGAGCCTGCGCAGGTCTGGGTGAGCGCAGACGGCTGCGAGTGGGCGCAGTTCGAGTGCGCAGCGGACGGCGACCTTGATGGATGCGCGGGGCGGACGCCGACGGAGGTCGTTTGGGGCGAGGAGAGCAGCGGGTGGGACGCTGTAAACGCGGGCGGTGACCTCTTTGACTTGGAGGTGGTCGCCGTGGACTGGATTCGGTTCGTCCGCCTCATTGATCAAAGCGAGAGCTATTGGAGCCGGCGAGACGGGGGCTGGTGCGACCCCGGCATGGGCGGCAAAGGGGGCTTTGACCTCGATGCGATCGCCGTCGTGAATCCCAACCGTTGAGCCCATGGTGATGATTCAAACATGGAGATGGTGCTCGTCGCTCGCGCTGGCCGTGGCAGCCGGACTGAGCGGTATCGGATGCGAGGCCCTTACGGCTCGCAATACGGTGCCAGACGAGCTTGAGGGGCCGGCGCTCCTCATCACGACCACTGACTTTGCGACGGGGGCGCTGTCGGTCTACGACCTCGAGCGCGACGTCATGTACGCGGATGTCGCCTTCGCGAGCTCGGATGCGATTCCATTCTCCGACGGAGAGTACGTCTACCTACTCAACCGTTTTATGCACGACTATGTCTCCGTACATGACCCATCGGATGGGTTCGGGCTGGTCGCGGAGCACGCCATCGTCACGCCGGAGGCCACGTCTGCGAATCCCCACGGGCTCGCGTTTGTGGACGTGGGGCGCGCCGTCGTGAGCCTCTATGGAGCGTCGCAGGTTCAGATCCATGATTTTCTAAGGGCGCCTGGGGCCTCGCTCGTGGGGACTGTGGACACGTCGATGCTCGAGGATGAGGATGAGATCGCAGAGACGGAGTTCGCCTACGTCGACGGCGGACGCGCGTGGGTGTTGAGTCACCCGGTGAATCGGCTGGACGGGTGGACCCCGGTGGGCTTTGATCAGCTCGTGGAGGTTGATGTAGACAGCGCCGAGCTGATCGATCTCGACTCCGAGATCACGGGGGTGCAGGGCATCCCATTGCCGTGCGCCTGGGCGCGTGAGCACCGTCCGCACCCCACGGACGCCGGGCATCTTTTGGTGCTTTGCGAGGGGGTTGTGGACGTGGATTTAGAGGCGGCGACCTGGGACTGGCACGTCCCGCCCGAGCGATTCCCTGATGGTGCGGACATGGACTATCTGCAACCTCAAGATTTTGTTGTGTCCAAGGACGGGCTCCACACGGTTGTCGCCATCTACACCGCTGATTTTAGTGAGGTCGAGCTTTGGGAGGTCGACAAAGATGCGCCGGCAACACTCCTTGCGGGAGGCCTGCAGTCTGCAGAGCGCAGCCTCGAGGTCCATGAGGGCGAATTGTTTTTTGGGGACCGAGACGTCCAACGGTCTGGACTTCGTCGGTTCTCATGGGAGGGGGGTGCGCTCGATGAGGCTCAGTCGACGGGGCTGCCGCCGTATTCGGTGGGCACCTGGCGCGTCCCATGATCACGGTGTGGTGATCGACGCGGAGGAGTTCCAGCGCGCGAACCATGTCGTGGCGTCGGCGCCCCTCCAGATGCAGAGATGGTCGCGGCATCCCCCGCGCGCAGCGTCGGAGGGCGCGCACCAGGCCTGGGTGTCGAGCCTCCAGTATTGGGTGAGCTGCTCGCACGGTGGTGCGTTGTCCATATCGAGCAGCGCGGAGACTTTCGCGGTCGGGGTTGCGGCGCTCTTGTAACGTAGGAGGCACGCGCCGGTGGCGCTGTCCGATAGCGAATAAAAACCGTGTGCGGCGGCAGGCCATGGGAGCGGTGGGGGCGTACAGGGGGAGCCCGGTGGAGCGCTGGTGTCCCCCGCGTAGACCTCCTGCCCCCCGTATCGCCACCGCTCGACGAGTTCGATGCCCGCGGCGACGAACGCCAAGAAAATCAAGACGCCGAATAGCGTCCGGCTCTCCAGCCGTAGACGCGCGGTCGGGGGAAT
>CALKDV010000078.1 GCA_938084085.1 uncultured Nannocystaceae bacterium | reverse complement strand
GCGGCGCGGGCCACCTCGATCTTTGGTGTTCCGTCGAGTTTGGTGGCCATGCTGCCGGAGGCGTCGGAAACGAGCCCCGTGCGGAGCCGCTGCGACGCCACGGGGGGGTGCCGGCGCTTCGGTCGGTTTGCATCCGCCGATGGTGAGCATCGCGAGCAGCGTGACGCGGGGTGGGTCGAGAGGGAGGGGGGGACGGCGCATCACGGCGCATCACGGCGCATTGGACCATTGGGACTGCGGTCTATTCAACACGCACACCTCAATTGGTGGACCGAATTGCAAGCACGGTCTCATGGGTAGAAAATGCTGTTCGAAGGATTGTCGTTAGGCTCGGACTCTTGGAAAAGTCCGAGGATCAGATGGTGTGTATCGAGGGCCACCGCCACCCAATCCGAGGCGACGCCCTATCTGACACGACGTCGTCTCAGTCCACACATCTCGCTGTGCGCTCGTCGGGGATCATGGTGCCTTCGCCGCAATGAGGGCAGGGCTCCTTCGCCGTCCACGGACGAATCGCGTGGCGTTTGTCATGGTCGCAGGCGAGCGGCTCGACAGGGGCCTTTTTGTCACGTCCCCACGGAGGAGGCGCGTCCAGCACGTCCATCACGTCTTCACATCCCTCGCAATAGATGCTGGTGGTGGTGCCGCTTCGTAACGCCGAGTGCTCCCCCGCGCCATGAAACACAAAGTCACACTTGGAACAGCTCCAATCCATCCACGTTGCCATCTCGCCTCACTTTCTGCGGCGGGGTCGTCCCGCTCACCGCATCTAAACCCTATCGGACCCGCGTGGTCCGAGGGGGCGTACACGGCGGGGTGGGGCAGCTCGCGAGCGTCGCAACGCGTTGACTGGGTACACGATCAGCTCGCCAACCCCTCAACTTCGCGCGAGACTTAACCGCGTATGGCTCCGCGAGGGAGCCATACGTGAAGGTGACGATTGATCAGGGCAGGTCCATGTTGAGGCGGAAGAAGGCCTCGCCCAGATTTCCGCACGCGGTGTTTCCCCACACCCAGGACGCACCGACGGCGTAGAAGGGGGCGGGCCAGTAGGTACCCCAGATGCTCGAGCTGGCGCATGGTTGCTCGGTGAACATGGAGCTGTCGTCGAATCCTACGAGCGTCCATCCTGGGCCAGGGTTGCTGTCGGAGGCGAGCCACTCCCCGTCGCCCGTGTTTGTGGCGAGCACGCCGTCTACGCTCACGCTCGCGATGAACCCGGAGGTTACGCTGTACGTATCGGAGGCAGCGACAGCGAGGGTGTGACAGCCTGACTCGAGGGTGTAGGTGAGGGTGTCGCCGCGAAACCAGTTGTTGGGGTAGGTGGCGTCGGAGGTCACGTCCACGCCGTCGACATACAGCTGGTAGCTGTCATCCGCGGTGAGCATGATGGACACCTCGTAGTCGACGCGCTCGGACTCGGGCACGAAGCATGGGTCGATGCACGGCGGCTCCTCGCCCGTTTGGTTGACGTAGTTGTCGTAGAGCATCTGGCAGGACGTGGAGAAGGGATCTTCGAGGTGGCACTCTTGAGCTTCACAAAAAGCCGTGCATAGACCAAAGGCCGCGCCCGAGAGGTCTTGGCAGGGTCCGGAGGTGCCGTGACCGCCGCCGCTTTTGAGGGTGGTCTTCGGCGCGGGCAGCGGGGTTTTCTCGCCTCCGGGTCCGCAGCGGTCACCATCTCCACATCGGGGGGGGGCTTTCTCGCCTCCCGGTCCGCATCGGTCACCGTCACCGCATCGCGGGGGAGTTTTCCCGTTCGTGGGAGGGGCCTTCGCAAGATCACCGCTGGTGTCGGTCTTGGACTCCGCGAGCGATGTCTCCTTGGTGGGTGCCGATTCTGCCTCGGTTCCAGTGAGCGCGGTTGAGCCCGCCGACATGGTGAGGAGGGAGACGGCCACGATGGAGAGGGGCGCCAGACTCAAGGGTACGATGATTTTGCCAAGCACTCATCTCCCTTCGCGGGATGTCATGCGTTTGCGATTCTTTGTCTCGTACATCTAGAATTCGTGGGTGAGGGTCCCTGTCCGTGGACCTTGGGAGTCGATTTCAGGCTTCGTAAACATTCTCAAAATTTGAAGAATAATTCCACAGGCGAATCATCAGCGCGGCGCGCCGACGCAGTGGATGGATGCATCCCAACCTCCTCACCTCCGGAACTCTCACACCTAGAGCAAGCGTTGGCGTCCAGGCGCGTTCCGGATGACCCCGTCGTTGATGAACGTGTCCGCGCACCCATTTCGCTTCCGGAGGGTACGTCGCTCTGCCATGATGACGACATAGTCACCATACGCTCTCCTCGACACTCGATCACTTTCACGCTGGTCCTTGTGCTCGTCGCCGTCGGATGCTCCTCCGAATCAGAGCGCGTAGCGGGACCGCTGGAAGCTGCAGGGGAGAAACTCGCGGACCTCACCTGCCCGTGCCTGGTCGCGGAGGACGCCACCACCACGTTGGAGAAGTGCAAGGAGGGTATGAGCGCGGACCCGAGCTATGAGGCGTGCGTCACCGGGCTCGCGGAGTCCTCGCCCGCGATCCAGGGGTTTCTCGACTGTCAGATAGAGTCCCTGGAATCGATCTATGGATGTGTCGAAGGCATGACCTGCGAGGAGTACTTCCCAGAGGAGGAGTACTTTGTGTGTGATGACGGCACCCAGATCCCCCTCTCATTCCGCTGTGATGATTTCTACGACTGCGACGACTTTAGCGACGAGGCTGGATGCACCTCGTTTGTCTGCGGCGATGGCAGCTCGATCGGTACCGGGAAGATCTGTGACGGGACCGTACACTGCGCCGACGGGTCAGACGAGGCGGGGTGTCCAACGACCTTCGCGGAGTGCCATTTGGACAATCTCCCGTATTGTCCTGAGCTCTCGGAAGAGGAGTGGCTCGCGATCTTCGAGTGCAACTAGGGGAGGGCCTGTGTCCCGAATTTCTGTTCCCGGGGCGCGCGTGGGCGGCCTGCCGTGACGGGGAGCGAGGCGAGGACGGCCCTCAGGCGTCCTCTGCGTCCCAGCTCCAGGCGTCGTATTTGGCGGCGGGCTCAGGACCGGCGAAGATCTGGAGCGCGCGCATTGGGGCGTCGCCGTTTTGGTAGCTCACCACCGCACCGGCGGACATGAACACCGTGGCGCCCGCCGTGATGTCGTGAGCTTGTCCGTCGATGGTGATGGTGCCGCTGCCCTCGAGGACGTGGATGTACTCTTCCGTGGCGTCGGCGTGCTCGGGTACCGCGGCGCCGCTGTCCATGGAGAGCTCCGCGACGAAGGCGTTGGCGCCCCGGGCCAGCACGCGCACGGAGGCCTTGCCCGAGGGGGCGACGGCCCGGCGTGCGTCCGCGGCGGCGACGACTGACGGGGTGACCGGAGCCTCG
>CALKDV010000077.1 GCA_938084085.1 uncultured Nannocystaceae bacterium | reverse complement strand
AGCCTCGCGTCGCTCTTCGCCGAGACCTAGTCGCCGCCGGAAGTCCTCTGCGACGACGATGGAGTTGTCCACGAGGAGTCCGAGGGAGATGATCATCGCGGCGATCGAGATGGAGTGGAGGGGGATCCCCACCTGCCGCATCACGATCAGCGTGATCAAAATGACCAGGGGTATGGAGACACCCACGACCACGCCGGTTCGCAGACCTAAGAACAGCAGCACCACCACGCAGACGATGGTGAGGGTCTGATAGAGGTTGTTCGTGAAGGAGCTGATCGCGGTCTCGACGATGTCGGGTTGGAAGATCCCGAAGCGAAGTTGGCAGCCGATGGGGAGAGACTGCTCGAGAGCGGCGGTCTTCTGTTTCAGGCGGGCGCCGAATTCGATGATGTTTTCGTCGTCGGCCATGCTGACCGACAGCACGATCGTTGGCGTGCCCGAGAACCACGCGTAGGAGGGCGCGGGGTCTTGATATCCAGGCACGACGTCGACAAGGTCGCCGAAATAGGCCGTTCCACGGTCCTCGGAGAGCCCTACCGGGGTCGACTCGATCTGCGCGAGGTCTTCAAAATGACCGGCGGCGTCCACGATGATTTGGGAGCCGCTCC
The DNA here is from genome assembly GCA_938084085.1 of uncultured Nannocystaceae bacterium. GTDB lineage: Bacteria > Myxococcota_A > Polyangia > Nannocystales > Nannocystaceae > JAAZXR01. The sequence continues at coordinate 8,538 of CALKDV010000077.1, read as the reverse complement.
CACGTAAAACTCCCTTCGGCAAGATCTGGTTTTGGTCGATGACGGGGGCGAACAGCGCCTGCGGCGACGTGCCTTTGGAGCTGATCTGGACGCTCTCCACCTCCAGGTAGACGCGGTCGTCCCGGACGCCGAACAAGTCAACGTCGCGGACCCCGGACACCGTGTACAGGTCGTCGGCGATGTCCTCCGCCATCTCGCGGAGCTCGTGGTGAGTGAAGCCTTCCCCTGTGAGCGCGATGCTCGCCGAGGACACCTTCCCGAAGTCATCGTTGACGAAGGCGCCGACGGTCCCGTCCGGGAATTCGCGTTGGGCCTCCTCCATATAGTTGCGGAGCTTTTGGTAGATGGGGTCGAGGTTCGTGGCCCAGTCGTGAAAGGTGATCTCGACAGTGGCGCTGCCTTGGCGCACGCGGGACTCGATCTCGTCGACTTCTGGCAGCTTGCGCGCGTGCTCCTCGATCGGGCGCGCGATGAGGTGTTCCATCTCCTCGGGAGCGAGGCCTGGGTTGAAGGCAGAAACCACCGACACCCGCGACTCGATCTGCGGGTCCTCTTGAGAGGGGAAGTGCAGGTATTCGAAGAATCCGATCAGCGCGCACATGAACGCGATGACGGTCACGAGCCGGCGCTGGTGCATGGAGAACTTGGTGATGCTCATGGCGTTAGCCCTCCCACAAGGTGACCGACATGCCGTTGGACAAGAACGAGGTGCCCGCGGTCGCGACGATCTCGTCCGCGGTGAGACCCGACTCGATGATCACCGCGTCGCCTCGGAGCTCTCCGGTTTTGACCGCGCGCAGATTCACGCTGCTCGATTCCTTGTCATAGACGTAGACAGCGCTGGCCTCGGGGTCTTGCTCCATCGCGAAGACAGCGCTGAAGGGGACCTGAAGCGAGGTCGCGGGGGGGGCGGCGTCGGCGTCTGCTTGAGGGCTCGCGGAGAGATCAAGCAACAGATTGGCGCTCATGCCAGCGCGCACCTCAGGGCCGGGCGCCTTGAGGAGGGCGGTGACCTCAAAGGTCCCGCCCGCGTTGGCTCGAGCCGCCACCGAGCTGACCTCGGCGTCCACTGGTTCGCTCACGTCACTGGCGAAGACAACCCGGGCACGTTGGCCAATTTGGAGTTGCGCGACGATGCTCTCGGGGACCTGCAATACCATCTCGAGACCCGATTGCCCCTGCAGTTGAACGACGAGCTGTCCTGCGCGGACCTCCTCAAAATTGTCCACATCTCGTTGAACGATCGAGCCGTCGAAGGGGGCGATGAGCGTCGACTGGGTGCGGTCACGTTTGGAGAGTTCTACCTGGGCGCGCGCGAGCTGGTACTCCGAGCGCGCGCTCGCCTCCCGCGCCACCTGTTGGTCGTATTGTCGCGTCGACACGGCTTTGCTTTTGTACATCTCCGAGAACGAGTCGAGGCTCGTGCGCGCCTCCTTGGCGGTGGCCTTGGCTTTCTCCGCGTTCGCGGCCGAGGCCCGCACGTTGAGCTGGAACGGGCGGTCATCGAGCTTCGCGAGGGTTTGACCCTGGGTGACGGTGTCGCCGACGTCCACGTTGAGCTCTTGCAAGGTGCCGCCGACGCCGAAGCTCAGCGGGGCGCTCGCGACGGCGCGGACGGTGCCACCCAAGGAGCGCTCCACCGCGTTGGCGGCCGGCTCGACCTTGGCGTATTTAATGGCCCGCGGACCAGGAACCTCGACCGAGGGCGGGTCGTCGCACCCGAGGATGCCGGGCGCGGCGAAGGCGAGGAGTGTCGCGAGGGAGAGTGAGGAGGGGAGGCGTCTCATGATGTGTTGGTGGGGCTTTCCCGGCTTGCGTAAGCTCAGGTGGTGAGTTTGCGGTATTTGATGCGTCTGGGGACGAGGGCGTCGTCGCCGAGGCGACGTTTTCGATCGGCCTCGTAGTCGGCGTAGTTGCCTTCAAACCAGGTGACCTTGGAATCGCCCTCGAAGGCGAGGATGTGGGTGGCAATTCGGTCGAGGAACCAACGATCGTGGCTGATCACAACGGCGCATCCGGGGAACTGGACGAGGGCCTCTTCGAGGTGGCGGAGGGTGTCGACGTCGAGGTCATTGGTGGGCTCGTCGAGCAGCAGCAGGTTGCCGCCGCGGCGGAGGAGCTTCGCGAGGTGGACGCGGTTCCGTTGACCTCCGGAGAGGGTACCCACAGTCTGTTGTTGGGCGGCGCCATTAAAGTTGAACCTGCCGACGTACGCGCGCGAGTTCATCGAGTGGCTGCCCAGTTCAATGGTCTCCGCGCCCCCAGTGATCTCCTCCCACACGGAGTTTTCGGGGTCGAGGGCATCGCGGCTTTGATCGACGTAGGCGAGATCGACCGTCTCCCCCGTCCGCATGGCGCCGTCGTCGGGTTCGTCTTGAGCGGTGATCATCTGGAACAGCGTGGTTTTGCCCGCGCCGTTGGGCCCGATCACTCCGACGATGCCGCCGCGTGGCAGCATGAAGGAGAGCTCCTCGATGAGGAGCTTGTCGCCGAAGGCCTTGCGGAGCTTGTCGGCCTCCACGACCACGTCGCCGAGCCGTCGCGTGAAAGGGATGTGGATGTCGGTGGTGTCTTTGTCTCGCTGGTTGGACGCGGACAAAAGTTGGTCGTAGGCGCGGATGCGGGCCTTGCTTTTCGACTGCCGCGCCTTGGGGGTCATGCTGATCCACTCCAACTCCCGGGCCAGCGTCCGTTGCCGGTGCGACTCTTTTTTCTCCTCGAGCTCGAGCCGTTTTTTCTTTTGGTCGAGCCACGACGAGTAGTTGCCTTCCCACGGGATCCCGCGCCCTTGGTCGAGCTCGAGGATCCACCCGGCCACGTTGTCGAGGAAATAGCGGTCGTGCGTGATGGCGACGACGGTGCCGGGATACTCGTGGAGGTGATGCTCTAGCCACGCGACGCTCTCCGCGTCGAGGTGGTTGGTCGGCTCGTCGAGCAGCAGCAGGTCGGGTCGTTCGAGCAGCAGGCGGCACAGGGCGACGCGGCGTTTCTCACCGCCCGACAAATGGGTCACCTCCGAGTCGCTAGGGGGACAGCGGAGCGCGTCCATGGCGGTCTCGAGCACCCGCTCCAATTCCCATCCGTTGCCCGCGTCAATTTTGTCTTGGAGCTTGGCTTGACGTTCAAGGAGTTGATTCATGGCGTCGTCGTCTGTGACCTCGCCGAACGCCATGTTCACCTCTTCAAACTCCTTGAGGATGGCGCGCATGGGCGCCACCGCTTGCTCGATATTCCCCAGCACGGTCTTGCTCGGGTCGAGCTCGGGCTCTTGCGGCAGGTAGCCGACGCGGACCCCGTCAGCGGCGCGCGCTTCGCCTTGGTACTCGCGATCTTCACCCGCCATGATGCGCAAAAGCGTGCTCTTGCCGGCGCCGTTCGATCCGAGGACCCCGATCTTGGCGCCGGGCAGGAACTGAAGGTGGATGGACTTTAAGACTTCCTTGCCGCCCGGGAAGACCTTCGAGAGCCCCTGCATGGAGTAGATGTACTGGTACGAAGCCACCGGCGGCAGAGTACCGCCGTTCACGTCTCGTCCATAGGGGGGCCGCGTTGACGGGGGTGGGGGTGGGCTCGTGTCGCAAGAGCGCCGGTACCGCGACACGACGTCGCTCCGGCTGGGCGACCGGTGGCTGCGCCGTTCACCTCGAGATCTCACGGGCGTGCCTCACACCTCATCGGGGTGTCTCGACGGCGATGGCAGGTTTCGTTCACGGACGCGCGCGAAAGGTCCGTGACGGCGCCCGGTGGGGGATGGCGTCGGCCGTGGCATGGAGCGACGGCGCGGCTATTTTGAGTCGTCGAGGGGATCGTCGCGCCGCGTGGTCCCGTGCGGGTGGCGCTTTTGCAGGAACTGTCGGGATTTCCGGGGTGATTTGGGGGCTGAGGCCTGGCCACGCGCCACGAATGACCAGATGCGCGATCTTCGCGTTCTCGGTTCGGGGCCCACGGGGCGCATGTTGTGTTCGACGCCGGAGTCAATCAGACTCCCAGATGATGCTTGTTCGCTCGACCGCCGCGCTCACTGCTTTTGCTGTCACCCTCGCCGCTGCTCCCGCCTACGCGGCGCCGCGAACCGACGCGAGCCCCGGGCCGCAGTCCGAGGAGGCGACGCCTCTCGCTCTTGAGACCCCGCGGTTGCGGTTTTCAGACAAGGGCGCGGGCATGGACGGCAAGAAGATGATCAGCATCGGCATCCTGTTGTCGGCTGCGGGCGCAGCGAGTGCCATCGGCGCCTCGTTTTTTGTGATGTCGTGCCCCGAGAGTTTGCCGCTCTCGCCCGTGAGTCGAGCGCCGATCAAGTGCTTTGACGGTCCGGGCACCGAGACTGACCCCAACAAGCCCGCGGGCGAGAACGAGGTCGATGTGGCCTCGGGCGCGGGCTATTACACCCTGCCAGTGATGGTGACGCTGGGCGCGCTCGGTGGAGTGCTGCTCGCATCGGGCGTGACAATGATCGTGTTGGGCGCGAAGAAGCGTAAGGCGATGGGGCTCTCCGCGGGGCCGTCGTTTCAGCGCGGTGGCGGCGGGCTGGTACTCACCGGTCGCTTCTAGCGGCTCTTGAGTCTTGGGCGTTACTTGCAGCCACGGGTGCGCGCTTGCTCGTAGGAGAGGCGCTCTGCGGTGCCGTCCGCGAGATCATGGGTGACGGTCTTGGAGTAACACGCGCGTTGGCCCGGACCGGAGAAGTCGATCCACTGGGCCGCGTGGGGTCGGATATCGATGTGCACAAAGCTGCTGTTGGGGTAGTAGCCCACGCCCACGCCGCCAAAGGAGAGTTGAATCGTATCTCGGAGGACGCGGTTGGACACACCCTCGATGCGTAGGTCGATGGCGCGTCCTCGCGTGTGGTTGCTGCGATGGCCGCTTCGGTTAATGCTGGGGTCCCGAGAGCCGGACACGACGGTGAAGGTCTTGCCGGGGAAGTGGCCTGCGAGGGCGACGAGGAGGGTCGTCAGTCGCCAGTGGATCGGGTGGTCCACGCCGGTTCGAGCGCAGCGAAGGAAGCGGCGAAGCTCGGTGAGGGCCTCGGTTCTCAGCGTGCCTTGGGAGTCGAAGAGTCGAAGCTCGAACTGTTCCCCCGAGTGGAGATTTTTCAGCGGCACGACCGGAGCGTGTGCGGGATCCACTTGGCGGACCTGCGAGGCACGGTGGTTCGAGGAAGCTTGGACTTGCAGGGGTGCGCACACCGCGCCTACTGCGAGGAGCAGGAGCACGGGGCTGGTGTGGTGGAGCACTCTCTTAAACACGGTCAGCCTCTCCATGAAGCAAGCTGCGTGCCGATTTACGCGGAGCGCGATTCATGGGCAGAATATGGCCCCCATGAACCCCCCTGATGACAGTCGCGCACCAATTGGAACTTCCGTGGAGTCGGAGGACGTGGAGGCTCGATGTCGAGACATTGACGCTCATCGCCGAATCCTCGGCGCATCGCTGAAGCGTTATGGCGCCGATCGGTGGGGCAAAGACTTCTTGCGTGCGAACGATGACGGTCACCTCGAGTTCCTCGCGCCGGGCCGGGACCCCGTGGATCTTGAGCGTCTCGCCCAGCAGCTCGATCGCCGCGGGATCCAGACTCCCTTCGTCATCCGCTTCCCGGAGATGGTGGAGCAGCAAATGGAGTCACTCCACGGGGCGTTCGAAACCGCGGCCGCTGAGAATGGATTTAAAGGGGGACATATCGGCTTGTTCCCGCTGAAGGTGAACCAGCGACGCAGCGTGGTGGACGCGGTCCTCAGCGCGGGCGATCCACGACACCACGGACTGGAAGCGGGCTCCAAACCCGAGCTCTTGCTCGCGATGGCGCAGGCGGTGCGACCGAACGTGCCCCTCGTGTGCAACGGGTTCAAGGATCGAGAATTCATGCGCATGGCGTTCCACGCCGCGGAGCTCGGGCATGAAGTCGTCATCGTGTTGGAGTCGGTGCGAGAGGTGCGACGGTTTTTGGAGGTCCGGGCGGAGATGCCGTGGCTCGCGTGCCCGAGGCTCGGGATGCGGGCCAAGCTCTACTCTCGCGGGTCCGGGAAGTGGCAGAGTTCGGGGGGCGAGACCGCGAAGTTTGGGCTCTCCACCAATGAGATGCTTGAGGTGGAGCGCACCCTCGCCTCGCACGACCTCCGCGACCTTCTGGTGCTCATTCACTTCCACATCGGATCGCAGATTACGCAGATTCGACGCATCAAGGACGCCGTGCGAGAGGGCGTTCAGCTCTGGGCGTCGCTGCGCGCGCGGGTCTCGAGCTTGCGTTATCTCGACCTCGGAGGGGGCGTGGGCGTTGACTACGACGGCAGCCGAACCTCGTATCCCTCGTCCGCCAACTACTCGCTTGAGGAGTACGCGAGCCAGGTCGTGTACGAGCTGATGCAGCTGGCGAAGGAGACCGAGCTTCCGCACCCCACGCTGCTCACAGAGAGTGGACGGGTGCTGGTGGCGAATCACGCGGTCGTCGTCGCGGACATGCGCGAGGTCCAAGGGGAACTTTTGCCGATCCCAGATCCCTGCTCGGAGGAGCATCGGCTCATCACCCAGCTGCGTGAGACGGCCAGCCACATCTCCGTCAAGAACCTCGAAGAGTATTTTCACGACGCCATCGACTTTCGCGATGAGGCGCTGCAGCTGTTCTCTCGGGGCTACCTGTCCCTTGAGGATCGGGCGAGCGCCGAGGCCCTGTTCGGCCAAATTCGCGAGCGCTGTAAGAGCTTGCTACGTCAGTTTCGACACCCGCCAGAAGAGATCGTCGAATACCTGGCGCGCGCGCAGTCGAAGTACCTCGTTAACTTTTCGATTTTTCAGTCACTCCCGGATACGTGGAGCGTGGATCAAGTGTTCCCCGTGGCCCCGCTGTCGCGGCACGGGGATCGGCCGAACGTCAACGCGCGGCTCGTGGACATCACCTGTGACAGCGACGGTTGCGTCTCTACCTTCGCCCACCCCGATGAGAACTTGCCATGCTTGCCGCTCATTCGTCGTGAGCGGGGGGACGCGAAGTACTACCTCGGATTCTTCATGGTGGGAGCGTACCAAGACTCCTTGGGGAATCGACATAACCTCTTCGGCCGGTGTCACGAGGTGGTCGTGCGAAAGCGCAGCAGCGACCCCGTGGTGACGGGGAGTGAGATGTTTGAGCTTGAGGACGTGGTGGTTGAGGTGAAGCGCGGCGTGACCAACCTCGACATGCTCGAGTCCATGGACTGGGATGGCGAAGGGATGACGAGCCTTATTCGCGAGCGTCACCTGGATCACGAGACGACCCTGGGCGAGAACTGGGCGCTCGGCTTGTTGCAGGGCTATCCCTACCTCTCGTATCGTCGCGCGGGCCAATGACACCGCGGCCGGGGTCGCTTGAGGCCGAGGTCCACGTCGCGATGGTGGGCTCCACGGGAGGCTAGAATTCGAGGCGCGCGCCGAGAGACGGAAGGATCGGGAGACCCCGGATCGGCGCTCGCTGCTGATAATTGTAGGCGTAGCTCCAAAACTCGACGTTCGCGCGGTTGTAGCTGTTTTGAAGATCGAGGTAGAGGTTGAGCTTCAGGTAGCGCCAATAAAATTGCTTGTCCACGCGAAGATCGAGCTGATGAAAGATAGGGAGGCGGTCGCTATTCCGCGGGCCTTCGATGGGCGTGTACGCGCCGGTGCTTCCGTCGAAGATGGCCGAGGTGATCGGGGTGGTGGGGTTGCCTGATGTGAGGCGAAATCGCCCTCCGATGCGCCAGTTCCGAGGGAGCACAAAGGCGGCGAGGGCAGAGACCGCGTGGGTTTGATCGTAGTCGTAGGGGACCCAGGAGGGGTCCGAGGGCCAGGCGCGGACGCTCCGTGACAAGGTGTAGCTCACCCATCCGACGAGGGACTTGGTGAGACGTTTTCGCAGCAGCACCTCCGCCCCGTAGACGCGCCCGACCCCATCACTTCGCAGTCGCAGGGGCGAGGTGGTTCCATCCGGGTTGAGTGAGAGTTCGTCCGTTGGCGCCGGGAGATCCCACATGGAGTTGAAGAAGGCAGAGACCGTGAGCTCGAGCTCGTGGGGGAGTCGCGTAAAAAACTCGAGGCTGGTGTGGGCGGCCCGCAACGGCGAGAGACCGGGGTTGCCGAAGGCGGGGGTGAGATCTTGGAACACCGGGGTCTGAGAGAACAGGCCGGCGCCGACGCGGACGCTGAACTCGTCGGTGGCGTCCCAGATCATTCGAACGCGAGGGTCGGCGCGCACGCGATTCATCGGAAAACCCCAGCGCGTGATCCGTACCCCAGGGACCACGCGCACACGCGTGCCTTCGCCGAGCGTGGCCGAGGCGTAGACGGCGAGCGTGGACGAGAACGCGTTTAGATCCTCGACTTGCTGGTCTTCGAGCGACCCGGGGGTCGTGGGGCCCAGCAAGCTCTCCCCTCCGGGGACCGCGGAGCCTTGGATCGGCGCGGAGACGGCGTTGACGCGGTACCAGAGGAGATAGCTCTCGCTGCCGATCTCGAGGCTCGTGCGTCGAGAGAGGGGACCTTTTAGCGACACGCGTCCGGTCATGGCCTTGCGGTCAACGAGCAGGTCAAAGG
>CALKDV010000076.1 GCA_938084085.1 uncultured Nannocystaceae bacterium | reverse complement strand
TTTCGCAACCGCGACCGCGCTCCCCGCAGAGAGTCGGTGGAGAGCCTGCAACGAGAGCTTCCCTCGGTGCTGGAGGACCTCCCGGAGACGGTGCGGGTGCTGGACGGCGCGAGCTACTCCAACCTTCTTGAAGGCAGCGAGGAGGTTGTCAATTCCATCGAACTCCCGCTCCGGCGTCTGGTGAGCTACTTGATCGAGAACGAGCTCATGTCGAGTCTGCAGGGCCTGCTCGGAGGTGCCATGACCGCGGAGGAGCAGCGCGGGCGGACCGTGGGGCTCGACGTCGTGCGCATGGTTCGGTTCCATCGCAAGGAGTGGGACACGCTCTCCGAGGAGGGCGACGACGCAGGTTCGTTCCTCGCTCACATGGAACCCGTGGTCCAAAAGGCGCAACGTCGGGTGGGTGAAGAGGTGGAGAAGTTGGAGCAGTTCGCGTCGAGCTTGGCGGAGTCGGTGGACAACGAGCTTGATCGCGCGATGGAGCGGACGCAGCTCCGTGAGCTGATTCGCGAGGCGGGTCGTCTCCTTCAAGATCGCCGCCGCTCCCAGGGCTTGCAGGCGTACACTGGGGTGACCACGCGGCTCGATGCTCTGGTCAATAAAGTATCGGAGCGGGCGATCAGCGCTATCTACGGAGGTCAGTCGGTGCTGTCGTTTGCGCGGACTGTGGGGGCCTCTGCCTCGGGCGAACCGCTCGCTCGCGAGGAGGTGCTCTCCCGCATTCAGGCGCTGCAGCCACGCACCGAGGTGCTCAAGGAACTGCCGTACTATTACCGTCAGCTGTTCATCGGCCAAAGCTCTACCGATGAGGCCTTTTGGATCGCGCGCTCGGAGCTGCAGACCCAGGCGCGTCGCGGACTCGCCAACCATAAACGTGGCATTCCGGGCGTGCTGGTGGTCACGGGGACCCGGGGGTCGGGGAAGTCGGCGTTTGTTCAATGGATGACCTCGGGGCCGCTCAACAACCGCAAAATTTATCGAATCTTTCCTCGTCGATCCGGTAGCTCCGATCCCGCGGTCCTCGATCGGGTCTTTGAGTCGGAGACAGGCATCGTGGGCACCCTTGAGGATCAGCTTCGGGCGCTCCCAGAACAATCTGTGATCGTGCTGCGCGACTTCGAACTCTGGTGGACTCGGCTTGGAGGCGACGACGGCGCCATTCACCGGCTGCTCGACGCCTTCGACGCGCACGCGGGCAGGCTCGTGTTTGTCGTCGAGGTGGGCCGCTCTGCGCTTGAATTGATGGATCACCTCTACGGCCTCCGCTCGCGGGCGTTGGCGGTGATGGACTGCAAGCCCGTCGGTATGCACGAGATTAGCGAGATCATCTTGGCGCGCCACTTGTCGGCGGGTCTGTCTCTTGAGGTGGACGGGACGCCCCTGCCTGAACTTTCAGCGCTGCCGAAGGCGCGGATGTTTGCGCTCATCCAAGAGCGCAGCGGCGGGAATATCGGGCAGGCCTTGCGCGCGTGGGTTGCCGCCATCAGCCACGTCGAGGACGAGGCGCTGTTTTTGACGGTCCCCGCGCGAATCCCCCCCACGCTCGTAGGGAAGCTCTCCGCCGAAGAGGAGGCGATGCTGGTGTCCTTTGAGGTGCACCGTGCGCTGACCAAGGTGCGAATCGGGAGCCTGCTGGACGCGGACCCCCGCGCGGTTGAAGAGGTGCTGGGAGGCTTGGTGCGTTCCGGTTTGGTGGAGGAGAGTTCGCCGGAGGTGTTCGAGGTCTCTAAATTCGCGTACATGACCATCTGGCGCTACCTGCACGCGAGGGGGTTGGTGTGCTGAGCATTGTTCCGACCACGGGCGAGGCGTTGTCTGGCTGGCTCGAAGAGCTGGCGGCCGGCGCGGACTCACTGCTCGGTTTGGCGGCGGTGGGAATGGGCCTCTATCTGGCCTTCGTAATTTTGGCGCGGGTGCTGCAGACCACGCGCTTGCGACGCATCCTCTCCGCGGTTGGAATTGTGTTCGCGGGGTCCTTCACGATCTTCGCCCTCTACATGGTCATCACCACCCAAAGCTCGTACCTCTCGCTGCTGTTGCTTTGCGTTCTGGGCGTCGGGTTCGCGCTCTCGTGGCAAGCGGTGCGTGATGTGTCCGCGGGGATCATCTGTCGTGCGGGGGGTCTCGTGAGGACGGGGGATCATCTCGCGGTGGAGAGCACCGCCGGGGTCGTGTCCGGAGTGGGGCTCCGCTCCTTTACGATTCACTCGGCGTCGGCAGAAGAGGTGGTGGTCCCGTACAGCCGCCTGATGCGCGCGTCGGTGCATCGGAGTCGCAGCGAGGAAGGCGGCCGCTCCGTGACGCTGCAGGTTGACTTGCCGCCGGGGAGCACGCCTCGACAGGCGATGGAGCTGGTGCAGCGAACGGTCTTCTTGAGCCACTGGGCCTCCATTCGACACCGACCTGGGATCACTTTGAGCGGGCCTCAGCGGCTCCTGGTGACCGTTCAACTGATCGACCCGGCGCGCGAGATCGAGGTGGAGCAGGCGGTCCGACGGGCACTCAGTCAGGCTTCGGAAGCGGCACAAAGTGCGTCTAAAGCGACGATTCTGGCGGATTGAGGCAATTTGTGCCCGCGTCGCGCCGGCACTCAAGACTGGGGTCGTTGCGGCGCTGCCGCGGAGTTGTGCGTTGGCCTGCCGTCCGAGTTTTTGAGGAAATAGCCGTTGAGGGGTAGCGTGAGCCACCAGCCAGGGGGGTCGCGTGGACGACGCCGCATCCTGCTCTGGGGGGACGAACGCCATGCAACT
>CALKDV010000075.1 GCA_938084085.1 uncultured Nannocystaceae bacterium | reverse complement strand
CCCGCATTCACCGGCCGCCTCAAAGCACCGCGGCGCTGACGAGAACAGCACCGCCGCGATGCTCGAAGCCTCGAACTGGGTGTCGTAGGCGTCTTTGGGCTTCACCTTGTCTTTCACCCGCAGCACGGTCTCGTACGCGCGCACGCACTCTGCCACGTCCATCTTCCCCTGGTAGGCGCGCTGAAGCGTCATCTGGGCCTTCATGAAGGCGTCCCGCGGGGCGAGTTCTCCTTCGCAGTACATGCCGGCCATGGCCTCCACCGTCCGATCAATCTGCTCGGGCCCGAGGCTCGCCATGGCTGCGGTCTGCGCAAAGGACTTGGTCATCAACGCCTTGCCGGCGTCGCACTTGCCCGCCAGCATCAAGCACTGGGCCCGCATCATCCCAAAGCCGCTGCCAGGGTTGCTCGACTCATGCTTCGGGTCAAGCTCATCATGGGCATCCAGCTCGCCGAGACAGTTGTTCCCGTCCCGCGCGGCCATGCTGCGGGTGGCCGCCTCGAGCCTCGCTCTCGCCTCATCGCTCATTTCGATCTTCGTGTTGATCACGGCTGCGGCGGACAGCGACGCCGCGTCCTCCGGCTGGCGCATCGCGACGTCTTTGGGCGATTCGCCAGGACGAATTCCCCGAAGCGTCAGGCGAATCGGCGCCTTGCACCCTTGCACCTCCGTGGCGTCCTCCGCCTTGCAGACCGACAAGTCTCCCCCCCGCTTGTCCGCGGCGTAGGTCCCCCCACCACGGCCACCGGCGCCAAAACCGAAGGCGCTGCCGCCGGTCTCGTATTCGAGGCGCGCTCGCGAGGCCAAGGCGAAGGCGCCGAGGTTGTAGCCGTACACAAAGTGCGTCGCGTCTTCGCAACCATAGCGCCCCTCAAGGTCCGCCGCGTACACGGCGTCGCGTGTGGCAGTCCGCGTACCGGCGACGTAATACTCCATGTGGAAGGTCTCTCCTCCGGCCACGCGCGCGCCGAGGCTCACCTTCGCGAGCGGGAGCTTGGCATAAAGCTCCGCCTCGCTACCGATGTCGATGCGCTCCAACGATCCGGAGGTCCACGCCACCGGCTTGTAGGCGCCCTGCTCTCCACGAATGCTCTCATTGCGACACTCGTCGAGCACCTGCAATTCGCAGCCCTCGTAGCGCACGAACACCACGTCGTTGGCGGCGTGCTGCTCGAAGCTCGACATGTCTGTCGCGTCCCACTCAATGATGAACGGTCGCTTATGACTCTTGGAATCGCAGGTGTCTTGGCCGGCAGCGGTCTGGCTCATGAGCCCGCTTTGCCCGGAGGCGCGCTTGTCCTCGCCGGTGGCCCCAAGCGCGCAGGCCATCGCGGAAGATATGGCTCCAACGAACAACGCCGCGCCGAGGCTAGTCCCATGGCGCGAAGACGGGGCGAGAAGCTCAAGCACGCGAGATGATACCGCGAACCCGGCGGATCTGCAGTCACGCACCCTCCCCACCCCTGCAGCGCCTCTAATGCCTCACGCAGCTACGCACGCGGCGAACAGTGGGGGTCGCCATGGTGCAGCCGCGGCCCAGCTTGACGACCTCGGCGATCGCGGCCATTGGCATCGCACGGCCTCCGTCGACGGTCCGAACGAAGCGACCACCGAGGCTCCTCGAAACGACGAGCGATCTCGCTCGGACATCTTCAGAACACGCCTGCATGGGCGACCGCATCATCTACGAATCTCGCGCGTGGCCGAACGGCTCGTGGGTGGCGATGAAATCTCAACGACAGCCTCCTCCTCGGCTCGAGGCGTAGCGCGCTCTACCATGGGCGAGAAAGGAACAACCATAAGACAACGTCGGCCTCCCCGAGGGAGGAGACCGACGTCAACGCAGCAGCCGAGGGCTACAGGTTCGCGAGCATGTCGAGGATCATCTGCTGCACGCTGGCGCTCTGCGCCTGGAGGTCATCTCCGCAAGGCTGCCCCATCATCCCGTTGGCGATCTTGGCGGCGAGTTGGTTGTCGAAGGCGGCCAAGGTCGTCAACGCGTGGTTGAGCGCCGTGGTGTAATCCGCCAGGCTCAGCGATCCCGCGTTGTAGAGGTCCGTCGCGTACACGGCGTCGTCCATGACGTTGAACAGCTTGTTGATCATGCCGTCGTGGCCCGGCACGTAGCACGGCGCCATGAATGGCACGTCCAGGGTGTTGATCATGTCGTTGAGCAGGTCGTCGAGCGTGGGTCCGTCAACACAGCACACGGTCACCTGCACGATGGTGCCGGGCGAGTACTGCCAGCCGGGCCCTGCCGCTGAGGTGAGTTGGCAGTCCACGTTCTCCACCGAGGACCAGTCGTCGAAGGGATAGCTTCCAAGCGGCGTGCCGAAGGTGTCCGAGCACGCTTTTTGATAGTGGTAGCTTTGAGACACTGTCTCCGCGGCGTTGGTGGCCGCCCCGCACGTAGCGATGGCGGGGTAGTGAAGCCATCCGGTGGTCGCCTGGTCCGATGTTGGGCAGCTCGCCTCGGCAGCGGCGGGGGCGGCGAGCGCGGCCGTCACGGCGAAGGCGGCTGCCACTTTGAGGAGGGAGCGGGTCACGCGGCCCGCGTTCTGATTCTGGTTCCGGAAGTGTGTCATGCAGGTCCCTTCATACCGGTTCCTCCCTTTGACAAAACTAGGCGCGCGAACCGCGAGCCCCGGTGTTTGAGACGGCCTAGCCCTCCGGCACAAACTCGTCGCAGGTCGTGTCGATAAGCTCCACGGCCTGGTCGAAGAAGGCGTTGTAGCTCGGGGCGCACACGCTCCCCAGCAGACCCTTGGTGCCAAAGTTCTCCACGAACTGGCGCAGTCGCGTCGCCTGCATCGCCCCGTCTCCCGTCCCTTCGTCGTACGGTTCACACAGGCCGCCCTCCTCGTCCGTATCGCCGAGCAACCCCAGCGTCACGATCGCCGCAGGCTCAAAGTTTTTGATGGCCGCGAGCTCGTTGTACCAACTCGACGGATCTCCGGGGCTCGTGAAGTAAGGGTCGTCCCCGGCGTCGTCTTCGTCGGTGATAAGCACCACCACCAAGACCGCGTCATCCCGCAAAAAGCCCGCGTTGCAGCCGCCGGCGCCCACGTAGTCCTCCGACACCGCCGTCAGCAGGCTGTCGGCCACCAGCTCGATCGCGCTCCCTGAGGTGCCCACGCGACCGATGCAGTTGAACGCCTCGGCGATATTCACCTCCTCCGAATCGGCGTAGCGCTTGCCGTCGGGGAGCCCGCAATTCATGTCGGTGGTGCGGTTGACGTTGTTGCCTCCCCCCACGCGGACGTCGCACACGTCACCGGCACAAGAGATCCCGTTGCAGTAGCCCGTGTCACCAAACATGTCGCAGATCGGAATGCACGCCGCGCCGATCCCGTCCGTGTCCACCACCATGATCCGAAAGCTCTGCGCCGAGTCTTCGAGGGCGTTTTGCATGGACTGCACGAACCCAGGGAAGCTCGCGAGCAGGTTGGACTGTTCGTCCTCCATGGAGCCCGAGTTGTCGATGACGAACAAAAAGTCGACCCCGCGACAGCCCTCTTCCGACATCGACCCGTCGTCCCCCTCTGCACCGCTCACGTCGAGGAGGGGTCCATCCCCGCTGTCCCCGATGCTGTCCCCTGCGTCGGTCCCACCGTCCGATTCGGCGTCGCCCGCGGAGCCGATCCCCGACGACCCACTGAGGCCTCCCGCCTCGGCGCCGTCCCCCTTCGAGCAGCCGGCCATGAGCAACAGGGTCGCCAGTCCAATGTTGGTCGTCGTCACACACGGGCTTTTCATGGCGGCACTCTACCAACTCGCAGATAGTGTCCGCATGTCCTTCGTGAGGTGCTCCCACGTGACGAATCTCGCCCCGTGCACTGTATGCTCCAGCACCAATTCTACCCAAGGAGACGGCCGCGCCGCTCCCAACGACGCGGCGCGGTGCGGCTGCGTTCGCAGACATGCGAACCCGCATCACCGCCGCGACTATTTTTTACCAAAACCGCGCGTGAGTGGCGAAGGGCGGTGACGATGATCTCGCACGTCCCCGGCTCCCCTTGGATGTTCGGCGCGCTCTTTGGCGCGTCGCTCTATGTGTCTGCAACCGCCTTTGCGGCCGAGCCCGTTGAGATGTCGCGCCACCTGTTTGGGGACTCGGGCAGCGACAACTTCGGCTGCGCGCTCGAGCTCGCCAACGGGGATCTTTTGCTCGCCGGCACCAGCCGCGACGCCGTCACCGACGACCCCGACATCTTGGTGGTGCGCGCCGACCCCCAGGGCGCGACCCTCTGGCAGCAAAAATTTGGCCAGCCCGGCCGGGTGGAGCGTACCCGCCAGAAAGAATGCCTCGCCCCCACGCCCGACGGCCACTTTGTCGTGGGCATGGAGATCAACCCCGGCCCCAACGGCGCACGAGACGCGGGCGTCACCAAGTTCGACGGCAGCGGCAACGTCCTGTGGGAGGCGGTGCACGGCGGCAGCGGCCACGACCAAGCGACCCAGGTGTCCATCGCCGCCGACGGAGACATCTATCTCGCGGGCCTCACGTTCTCCTTTGGCGCGGCCTTCAACGACATGTGGGTGAGCAAGCTCGATCAGGCCGGCAACGTGCTGTGGAGCCAGATCTACGGCGGCGCCTGCGGGGCGACCTACGAGGCCGGCTGGAACCTCCAGAGCACATCCGACGGGGGCTTCATCATCGCGGGCACTGGCGGCGGTACGGCCAGCTTTTACAAAGCCGACGCAGACGGAAACCTCGAGTGGTCCGCCTGCGACTTCAACGGTCAGGTGCGCGACATCGACGCCACCGACGACGGTGGATTCATCGTCACCGGGCTCTTGAGCGGCACCGACGGCGACGCTGTCCTGGCGAAATACGACGCCAGCTTGACCCAAGAGTGGATCACCAGCTTCGGAGATACGGGCTACGACCTGGGCCTCGAGGTCATCCAGACCTCCGACGGCGGCTACGCCTTCACCGGCTATCACCTCGCCACAGCCACCGCGGGCGTGGGCCTCGACGATCTGTGGTTTGTGAAAACCGACGCCCTCGGTAATCTCGAGCACGAGCTCATCGTGGGCAGCGCCATCGGGGGAGATCAAGGGGACAAGGTGCTCGAACTCCAAGACGGCCGCTACGCGGTGGCGGGGCGCCTGTTCGAGTCTCCAGGTGGGTTTGGGGACAGCGACGCGGCCCTGGTGTTCATCGACCTGGTGGGCGATCCGGCGTTCATCGAGGGCACAGTGCGCCTCGATCTCGAGGGGGTGTGCACCGCCGCGGGCACGACCGCCCTGCCCCGCCCGGGCCAATGGGTCAGCGTGGAGCGCGAGGGCGGCCCCGAGGTGTATCGGGCCATGACCACCGCCGATGGCACCTTCTCCGCCACGGTCCCCGCCGGCGACTGGCACGTCGCCGCAGAGCACGGGCCCTCCGCCCAGGAGGCCGACACCTGCGGAACTGGCGGGCTTTACTACGACCGGAGCCTGGAGGCGGGAGAGGTCTCGTCCGACAATGACTTTTGGAGCACGCCCAAAAGCGCCTGCAACGGCGAGGTCTTCTCCTACGACTACGCGCCCGCAGACAACGGGTACCCCGGCTGCAGCGAAGGAGAGGTTCAGACAGGTGCGTGTCTCGGCTACACGTGGGGATTTTGCTCTGTCTTCACGAACACCGGCACGGCGCCTTGGGGCGTCGCTCCGTTTCCCGGGAGATTTGAAATACGAGTTCCAACTGGCGATTTCACCATCAACGGTCCAGGCGACGTCGTCCGCAACACCTGCGGAGCGTCGCTTGTGTCCTACAACACGTCGAATATCACGTTTGCAAACAACGCCATCTTTAACGCCGGTGACTCTTGCGAAATATGTCTTGAGGTTGAGACGACTGGAATCGGAACCATGGGGACTTCGGGGTCGCACTATCAGAGCGTTTTCTGGCATCTGAGCGACGCCTGCGGGATGGAGTACTACTATGACTACTTCCACCCCACGATGGCGGGCGCCTGCGACCCCAACGACCTCGCCGCGCAACCGGAGGGGTGCGGCCC
>CALKDV010000074.1 GCA_938084085.1 uncultured Nannocystaceae bacterium | reverse complement strand
CGAGACCATGGAGCAACCACTGACGGATCGCGAGTATGGTGAACACAGACGCGAGGATTTGGGCGGTGAACCACACGCCCCCCTGACTTCCCACCAGCGTCGCGGGGCTCGCGAGGAGCCACGCGCCGGCCAAGAGGAGATGAAGGTGCTCACGACGTCCTCGCCATTCATCGAGGGTCTTCACGAGCAGCATGGCGAACAGGCCCGCGAGGAGGATGGTGAGCGCTGTATCCGGAACTCCGGTGCCCAACAGCGCGACCAGCGGGAGCATAAGTACGGCGGGACCTGGGGGGAAGCTTACGTACCACCGCGTCTGGAACTGACGTCGCTCTGCGCGAGTGAAGGGGCGCGGGGTTTCTTGACCATCGACCCACCACAAGGTGGTGGACGCGGGGCGGTCACGGCGTTGACTGCACGTCGTGGTGACGCATCGCTTCAGTCGTCGAGGTGCGTCCTCATCGTCCGTGAAGAGCGTCACCTTGGCCCAGTCATTGTGGGCCGTGGGGTAGCCCGGGGGGGTCCCCCCGAGATCGAGCCGGCCGTGGAGCCATGCATCCGCCAGGTGCGCGTAGTGAGGCGCGTCGCTGGGCGCCAAGAGGGGCCGTGGGGCGAGGATCGCCAGGCCGAGGCACGCGAGCATCCAGACGAGCAGGTAGCGCCGTGGACTCGGGACATCGTCCATCCGATTCGGCGATGGGTGCGTGCGCTCGGCCACTTCGTGCAGTGTATCGCACTACGGGGCGGTACGCGGCGGTGACCGTTGATAGAGACTCGTGACGGGGACATCCTCCACGGTGAGGACGGCCGCCGGTCGAGTGGTCCCGTAGTCATTCCAAATCCGCACCTCGTCGGCGGTCATATGCTTCTCGTAGAACAAGAGCGCGTCTTGCGATTTGTGAAGCGGAGCGTCGGAGCGCGCGGCGGGCCACCGACCATCCCGTCGATACTGGCGCGCGGCGAGCGGGTGAATGTCGTGGAGATATAGCGGGTTCGCGTCGGCGTGCTCGTCGAACAGGCCCTCGATGGCGTGACCCCAGTAGCTCCGATTGAGCCCGAGTCGCGCGCCGCCCTGGGCGCCGCCTATGATGCCGTTGTACTGCGCGGTCTCGAAGGGGTGACTCGACGCCGTGGACAGGGCGGCGGGGCTGAGGACGCACGCGACGCACGCGGTGACAAGCACCGCGCGACGCGGCGCGGACAGGTTGTGGAACGCACCGCGAGTGAGTCGGTGGAGACCAACGCTCGCGAGCAGCAAGAGGAAGGGGTACGCGGTGACCCAGTGCTTCGTGCCGCCGAAGATTGGCACCGAGGGGAGCGCGATCAACAGCAACGGGAAGATCGCGAGGGCGACGAGTCCGAGTCCCCGGCAAGAGGGAGTGGCGGCGTGAAGCTGGGGCGTCCAAAACTCGTCCCACGGGCGTCGCGGCGGCGACGCAGGCGACGTGTCGGCGCAGATATTGGCGAGGTCCTCGCGCACGAGGGACCAGGCGCCGGCGCCGGCGAGGGCGAGCAACGTCCACGGGACCGTCGCGAGGGTCATCACGAACGGATAGGAGACCGGCATGGGCGGCTCGTTGTAGTTCGTGCCGAGAAATTCCATGTTGTAGTAGGCGTGCTGGCGATGGAACTGTAGGTATTCGATCAGCCTCGCCGAAGTGTCCGCCCACATCCAGGGCCAGGTGGCGAGCACCACGAGGGGCGTGAGGAGGAGGACGCTGCACACCCGTAGCGTCAAGATCGCGCGCCACGGCGGGCGCTGCTTGGTCCGGTACCACCGCAGGCTCCAAATCAAACCCTCGTGACCCAGCACGAGCGGCAGCATGAACAGGGCGTTGTGCTTGGTGGCCACCGCGAGTCCGAGCGCGAGCCCGGCGCTCGCCCCCGCGAGTCGGGAGGTGCCCGCGCGGAACCAACAGGCCGCGACCGCCAAGATCCAGATGGCGACGGGAACGTCGAAGCAGTGCAAGTGCGCGTGGAAGAACACCCGCGGGAGCAGCAGAAAACCGCAGGCGGCGAGGAGCGCCGCGATCGGAGCCGCGAGTTGTACGCCGAGGAGATACAGCAGCCCCACGCCCAACGAGGCGATGACCATGGCGGGTATTCGATAGGTAGTCGACTCGCGGAGCGGGGTGGAACTCCCAGCCACCGCGGCCTGCGCTTGGGAAGGCGCCAAGTATTCGGCGCTGAGACCGGCCACGATCTTCATGAGCGCGGGGTGCTCCGCGTTTACCCGAAACGCTCGGTCCCGCTGCGCGCGGTCGGTGATGGCGACGTCGCCGGTGCGGACTCCCTCAACCCAGGCGCCGTATCGTCGCGACGCTGCCATATAGATCCCCTCATCTCGCACGATGCCCACCGAGGGCTCTGTCTCAAGGAGGGCAGCGAAGGAGAGGGCCGTCAACAGCAGCGCGGTCACGAGTGTGCGAAGGGAGGCGTTCATGGGGAGGCCTCCTCGTCGAGGGCACGCAGTTCGAGGCACACCCGCCTCGACGCCCCCGGTTGATATCGCTCGGGTGGTGAGATCCAGGCGCCGGGTGCGGTCGCGTACAACGAGACGGTCAAGGACCCCGCGCCGGGCGTCGTTGGGATTTCGAATCCCGCCCATCCGTCTGCGTTGCTGAACGTGGAGCGGGCGACCATCTCCCCCTCGATCTCCACGGTCATCGTGACGGGACCGTCATTACGGAGTCGCGCGTTGAAATCTTCGAATCCGAGGTGTCCGACGATTCGATCACCGCGTTGAAACTCGGCCCTTCGAAACGACAGCGAGGCGGCGCTGAGAAGCGGGATGGACAGGCAACGGCGCGCGTCGTAGTCGACCTCTGCGAACTGTCGCTTAATCCGGTGCCCGGCGCGTCGTTGCTCGGGGCAGGTGTAGCCGTCCGTCGGGTTGCCGGGGCAGGTTCGCTCCACGTCGCGCGTGCTCAAGACTCGCAGCGCGCGGGGGTGAATCAGGGTATCCACGACTCGCTCCGGACGCTCGACGCGCCAGTGTTCCACGCGCAGCGGTCCCGCACGCTCCGCGGAGAGCAGGACGGGCTTCGAGCGCGGGGAGAGCGACGCCTGCCACACATGCGCGCTCGAGGGGCCATCTCGATCGTGGCGGAGCACGTCGAAGGACGAAAGCCCCCGAAGATCGGGGCGTCCGCTGGCCTCGGGAGCGCCTGCGGCATCGAGGCGCATACGGGCCTCGGGTCCCAACCATGGGGTGCCGATGATGAGGGGGGTGTCCGCTCTCAAATGCTCGCTGGCTCGCCGCCAATGGTCGGTTCGTAGCGCGCCGCCATACCTCGCCGAGGTCATCGCGAGCTCCACGACCGAGACGCACATGATCGCAGCGAGGAGCATTCGATGTGGGAGCTTCGTCAACATGTGGGAGCTGCGAGGAGCCACGTGGATGCTCGCATGGTCCGGTCAAATGGCCAATATGTCTCGCGCGGCGGTGGGGCCCCGATGCTTACGGGGCATCTTTGGAGATGCGGAGGTCCATGCCCGCCTTGGGGGGCGTTTTTCCGAAGGGTTCGAGCCGCACGAGGAGCTCCACCGGGCTCCCCGCGAAGGGGGCAAGGTCCAGGGAGAAAGAGCGTTTTCCCTCACCGGGAGGGGTGCGGCCTCGCCACAGCACGGTCGTTGAGCCCTCGTCGTTGACGACGATCTGGATCCGATAGCCGCCATGCACACCGCGCTTGGTCCAGTCGTCCTGCACGGCCACCCAGCCTTCGATGCGCGAGGGGGTGTCTTGGAGCGCCCAGGAGAACTCTCGCGGCTCGCCGAGTTTGGGGGGGATGATGAGCGCCGGACCGAGCAGCATCTCCGTCTTCATGAGACCGGGTCGCACACCGTCGAGCCGCTCGGGCGCCTCGCCTCGAAGTTGAAAGGAGGCCAGCCCTCGCTCCTGCGCCCTGGCGGAGGTCCATCTCATGGCCATCAGCAGCGCCGCGAGCACTGCGAGGACCGCGAGGGTTCGCGGGGTGTTGCGGCGTGTCGCCACGGTGCCGAGCAGACGAAGAGGACCCTGGCCCCGCCACGTCCTCCAGGTGACAAAGGCCCCGAACAGCGAGAGCAGCAGACCGAGCAGGTCAGACGCTCTCCAGCGGTGATAGGAGAGCAGGTACGAGCCATCTTGGATATTGGGAACGCTCATAAACGTGGGTTCGCGTCCGTCATCTCCTGCGGCCTTCCCTCCGCGGAGGGAACCCGATGCGCGAGCCTCTCGTGAGACCGGCGCTTGTTCGCCGTAGAGAGGGACCTCTTCCCACGCGACCGGCTCTCCATCGCGCGTGAGCTCCCATCGGCCGTAGCCCGCCACGGAGAGCGTGAGTCGGCTCGTGGGAATGGCGTCGGCGACCTCAAATTGAATCCCCTCCTCCGCGAGCGGGCCGAGGCGCGCGGAGACGTTCCCAGGGCCGATGATATGCACCAGACGCCGCTGTTCGTGGGGCATCGCCCGCACGTCAATGCTCCCAAAAGACGCGGCGTGGGTCCCGAGGCGCCGTCGTTTTTTACCCCGTGTGATCACGAAGTCGGGCTGAAACCACCGGAGGACGTCTTTTGTGCGGGCCTCAGGCTTGTGCACGAAATTGTCTCCCGGAGTGAACCCGACTTTGTAGATTTGGACGTTGGCGCGGGCGGTCGCGTCCATGAGCCAATGTACGTTGCGCCCGTCGTCGAAGACCACGCGCGCAGGACGACCGA
This sequence comes from uncultured Nannocystaceae bacterium, assembly GCA_938084085.1. GTDB lineage: Bacteria > Myxococcota_A > Polyangia > Nannocystales > Nannocystaceae > JAAZXR01. The sequence goes on along the minus strand of CALKDV010000074.1, from coordinate 4,250 downwards.
AGGCCTCTGCTCGCTCATTGAGCCAGGCATACAAAGAGACCTTGTCCTCCTCGAAGCTCCCCGCCGTACGAATCGCCTCTACGGGGAGGCGCCCGACGCCGAAGCGTTTCGCGCTATCGAGGACACCTTTGCCGCTCCAGACGATGGCGGCGAGCGCGAGGGCGAGACGTGCGCCCACCTGGGCATAGCGTCGCGGCGTCCATGCGGTGGAGTGGCGCGGCGGCGAGGCGAGCAGCGCCGCGAGGACGCCGCTTGCCGCGAGATAGAGCCCGGGCTTGGCCGCGATGAGGAAGCGCTGATACTGCAGATGCGTGAACATCTCCGAGAGGTAGTCCGGGCGAAGGAGCCACACCCAGTCCCGGCCCGCGGCGAGCCACATGAGCACGGTGGCCGCGATCAGAGCGCGCTGAGTCGCGCCCCCTTTGAGGAGGAACCATGCGCCGCCCACCAGGGCGAGAATACCTACCGCAGGGGGCATGTTTTGGGTGAGCGCCACGTGGTCGACGACGGCTTGACCCATCTTCGCCCACGTCGAGTGCAGCCACCCGTAGCTGGCCATCCATCCCCGCATGGACAGCATCGGAAGCCACCACCACGCGGTCATCAGCGCACCGAGAGACAGCCCGCCTGCTCCGTAGAGCGCGGTCACGACCAGGCGACGCCGCGCAAGAGCGACGATGGCGACGACGGGGATCCATAGCGTGAGGACAGGCGCGGAGATCGGATGGGCCAAAATCGACAGCCCCGCGTAGAGGCCAATTTTACCGGCGGCCCGCGTGGCGTTGACCTCCTCGGCGTGGGCGAGGCGGACGAGCCACGCGAACGTCATCCACTGGAGCGCGGTCGCGAGCGCCTGCGGCCAGACGCCCATCCACACCGTGTAGATCCAGCCACCCTCGCGACCGGCGCCGGGATCGAGCAACAGCAGAGCACCCGCGATCACGCCGGCGACCGTGGGGAGACCGAGCAGCTTCGCGACCCGCGGCAGCACCAAGGCGGGCGCGGAGAATCCGAGGAGAACGGCGAGCGCGTAGCAATAGGTGATGGGGAGGAGGCCCAAGGAGAGCAGTCGAATGCACGCGACCAAGAGATCGGGCAAGGGGGGATACAGGTCGCCGACGGGGGTGCCAAAGCCCCAACCTTGCCACCAGGTGCGAAGTTGGCCCGACATGAGGGCGTCGAACTGCGCCGTGGCGCGCGCGAGATGGACCGGATGATCGCCAGAGGCGGGCATCACTCCCTTGAGCAAGGGCCAGCTGAGGAGCGACGACAAGACCACGAGCATCAGCACCGGGGCCGCGGGTCTCAGTCTCTTCACCCAGCGGGGCGCCCGGGGCGCCCTCGGTGTTGACTCAGTGGTTGGTGTTGCCAAGGATCACTGTCCAGGGGAGGGGGCGCCGCACCTCACGGATGTCGAGCTGTGAAGACGCGAGCTCCACGAGCGCGCGACGCGAAAAATGCTGGAGATGTCCAGGGGTGTTGCCCCACGCGGACCAATATTTACCTCGGGCGATGTTGAGCGCCCGCCACATCGGCTCCCATGGCGTGCTCACGAGGACGTTGGACGCGCTGACTCGCGCGAGCTCAGCCACGCCGGCGCGCGGCTGTTCGAGATGTTCGAGCACCTCACAGCAGACGACAAGATCAAAGCTGGCGTCTTCAAACGGGAGCTCGTAGATCGACGCCTCCCTAAACTCGATGCGGGGGTCCAGCTCGCTCGCCCGCTCTTCGAGGGAGAGATCGGAGGCGACGAAGCGACCCGGCTCGCGGCTTCCGTGTCGCATCAGGTGATCTGCGAGGCGCCCCTCTCCGCACCCCACCTCGAGCACCCTGTCGGCGTTGGCGAGGTCGAAGAGGTCGGTGACCGCCCCGAGGAAGCCGCGCATCATGGCTCGCGCGACCGGGTTTTTGGTCCCGTACTTGTCGTAGACGTTCCCCACCACGTTGGGATCGTCGTCGCGCTCGTTGGCCGATGCGTGCTCAGTGCTCATCGCGGTCGTTGCCCACAGTGGCGGTCCATGTTGGAGCGGTCGTACGGAGGAGGTCTGCTTCGGTCGCGCCGACCTCACGTCGAGACGCGTCACTCGAGCGCGCGTCGAGACGCCGCACGCGGGTCATCAACTCTTCAATGAGGCGCCGGTTGGTGGCCATGAGGTCTGCCATCAACGCCATCAACGCGACGATGAAACCTAAGACAATGGACCCGACGCCCACGAGCAGGGACTGAATATGTCGGCTGACGGTGGGCTCCATCACCCAGTAGACGACGAAGCGACTGCACAGCACCAGCCCGAGCCCCAGCAGCAGCGCGGCGATCCAGCCGAAGGTCCTCACCGGCCGGTACATCACATACGCGCGGAAGATGACCGGTCCGTTGCGTCGAAGATATTCGCCGATACCTGTGAAGAGCCGCGAGGCGCGGGTCATGGGGTTGGTCTCGATGACGACGTTTTCGATGACCAGGCCGAGGTGGCCTGCTTGGATGATGCTCTCGAGGGTGTAGGTGAAGCGGTTGTGGACGAACAGCCGCTCCAGCGCGCGACGATTGAAGGCTCGAAAGCCGCTCGTGGAGTCGGAGACGTCGGTGCCTGACACGCGCCGCACGAGGGAGGACCCCCAGCGCTGGAGGGTCCTCTTCAGCGGAGAGAAATGAGCGATGGTGTCGGTCTGGCGATCGCCGACGACGATGTCGCAGGTGCCCTCGATGATGGGACGGATGAGCCGCTCGATGTCGGAGCCCTTGTATTGGTTGTCCGCGTCCGTGTTGACCACCACGTCCGCGCCGAGTCGGAGGGCTGCGTCGAGTCCAGCCATGTGGGCGGCGGCGAGCCCGCGGTTTCGAGGGAATCGGACGAGGTGATGCGCGCCAAGCTCTGCGGCGAGCTCCGCGGTCCCATCGGTGCTGCCGTCATCAATGATCAGGATCTCGATTTCGTCCACGCCATCGATGGCGCGCGGAAGGTCCTCGAACGTCTCTGGGAGTTGCGCCCGCTCGTTGAGGCATGGGATCTGGATGATGAGCTTCATACTGGCCGTCTTTTGCGGCATTTGGCCCCCCTCTTGTACCATCGGAGACCTCGTGATGCCCACAACAAGGCCCTTTGGACCGAACGTCGGGTCGGGAGAGGTATTCCAAGCGACAAATTCATGAGTTCCCCGGACGCCACGGATCGTCGAATATGGATCGCGAGGTCGGTGGGCCTACTCGTCGCCGCGATCGCCTTGCTCGCGCATCGCAGCGTGTGGTCCTTCACGTGTGACGACGCGTACATCTCGTTCCGCTACGCGCGAAATCTCTTGGAGGTTGGGGCGCTGACCTTTGACCCGGGGCACACGCCGGCGGTGGAGGGCTACACGAACTTTTTGTGGGTGGTGATGCTCGCAGCTGGGATGGCGCTCGGGGGCACCCCTGAGGTGGTCGCGTCCATCATGGGGCTCGCGGCAGGGCTCGCGGTTGTGGGGCTGGTGTTTGCGCTGGTGGTGCGAGGTCCGGTCGGGTCGGGTGCGCGTGGGCCTTTGATCCTCGTCCGCGCATGCGGAGCGCTGTGCGTCGTCATGCTCCTCTCGACCCCCTTGTTCGTGGTGTGGACAAGCAGCGGACTTGAGACATCTCTGGCCACCGCGCTCATCTTGGCAGCGGTGGTTGCGGGGACCTCCGGCAGGCTGAGGTTCGCCGCGATATTGTCGGCCCTCGCTGTGTTGACGCGCCCTGACGCGGTTGTCCCGCTGGCGGGGGCGGCGCTCGGGGTGCTGGCCTCCGGTACTCGCCCGGCCCAAGTGGATCGACGGGCGCTGCTGCACGCGGCGCTGCTGTTCACGATCCCGTTGCTCGTTCACCTTTGCTGGAGGCGGTGGGTCTACGACGCCTGGCTCCCCCACACGTGGGAGGTCAAGCGTCACGGCGCGTCGCTCGCATCGAGTCACGGGGTGGAGTACCTGCGCGTGTGGGCCCGAGACCTCGGGCTCATGTGGTGGCTCCCTTTGATCGCCTTGCTTCGCCGTCGCCATCTGAGCCTCGTCATCGCCGTCGTCGCCAGCGCGGCCTACGTGGTGTCCGTGGGCGGCGACTTTATGGCGTACGGGAGATTTTTGCAGACCGCCCTGGTGCTGCTCGTGTCCTTGGTGGGGTGGCTGGCGGTAGACCTCTCACGCGGCGTCGGGGGGCGCGCGTGGACGCGATGGCGAGGCCTCGTGACGCTCCTGTTGTTGGTGACGGTGTTGGGCGCCAACGCCTTCACCATGCTGGCCAG
>CALKDV010000073.1 GCA_938084085.1 uncultured Nannocystaceae bacterium | reverse complement strand
GACGTGGAGGTGGGTACGAAGTTGCGGGTGAAGTTCGAACTGCCTGAGGTGGATTTCCCGGTGGATGTAGCCGCAGAGGTCCGCTGGGCGGATCGCATCGATGAGCGGCGCTTTGGCGTTCAGTTCACCGAGGGGCTCCGCGCCGCGCATGTATGGTCCCTCGATCGCCTCGCGTAAGGCGGTCCACGAAGGCGTCGTTGGAAGCAGCGCGCGCTCTTGCTAAGGTGTGCGTCGATGCTCTGTCCACGGCTATGCGTGTCACTCATGGTCGCCGCCACGCAGGCGGTCGCCGCGCCCGTCGCGTTCGCCCACAGCGTCGACGGCGGGGCGCACGAAGGGGCCAGGAGCGCACACCTCAAGAGCGCGCAGGGCTTGCTGCTCAGCCCTCGAGCGGCAGCGGACGTCAGCGACGATGTGTCCGGTCCGGATTCAAGCGCCCGTCCCTTTGAGGGAGAGGCGGGGGATCCGCGCAGCGAGGACAGCCAAGCTTCGCCTGCGCCGAGCGTCGGCCTCATCGAACCCACGTCGCCGCTCCCGGTTCCCGCGCCACGAGTTTCTGCCCAAGAAGAGAGGCGAGTGCGGGTCGCCGTCGGGCTCTCAGAGGACGCCGCGGGGTCGAAGGAAGAACTCGGTCTCGTCGACGCCTTGCAAGGCGTGATGGAAGCGGCTCAGGCTCCGATCGCGGAGGTCCGACGCCTTCGAAGCGGCGCGGCGGTCGCTCGGCGAGTCTGCGCGGAGGGACGCGACGACCTCGTGCTCACAGTGGGCTACCTGCCTGATCGTGAGCCGGCCGTGGTCTTCACCTACGACTGTCTGCTCGGACGTGAACTCGGGGTCCGGAGCGCCGAGGCGGCGTCTTCGGACGGCCTGCTGCGGACACTTTGGGAGGAACACCAGACCGCGGTTGCCGACGGGGCTGTGGAGCGTCGCCGAGGACGACTCAACCCGAAGGTGCGCGCGGGCCTCATCGCGGGAGGAGCGCTCCTCGCGATCGGGGTCGCGGTCGGATTTGTGCTCGCGAGCACCTTGCGCGACGAGGTAACCGTGATCACTGTAAGTCCGTGACTCGGCGAAACCCCACCTCCAGCGTCTTTGAAGGCGTCGGCGCACGCCGAGGGCTGTTCGGCTGGCTTGTGGGGCTCTGCCTCGGCGTGATGGGATGGATGGCAGTTGCGTCGGCGGCGCCAGCAGAGTCAAATCCGGCGCCATGGGCGCTGTCGAGCCCGATGAATGAGCGGATCTTGGGCCCAGTCACAGTGCGCTACGAACCGGAGCTCGCGCGGGCGGCCCAAGATTTGATTCCCCAGATCCCAGGGTGGTGGAGCGAGATCGAGGAGGCATTGGGCGAGGACGTCGACGATCGCATCACCGTGCTCTTGACCTCCCATGCAGGGGAGTTGGCCTCGGCATCTGGCATGGCAGACTGGGCGAGCGGCGTAGCCCGTCCCGCGACGGGAGAGCTGATCGTAGCGGCCCACGGTCCCGACGGAGGCCGCGTGCATCTTGAAGGTGTCCTCAGGCACGAACTCGCTCACGTCGCGTTGCATCGAGCGGTTGGCGGCATGGCCGTGCCCGCGTGGTTTCACGAGGGCGTCGCCGACAATCTTGGAGAGGCGCTCAGTCCGAGCCGCCGGGAAGTTTTGGCGCGGGGCTACGCGCGTGGCTTGCCCGACATATCGAGCCTCGAGGGACCGTTCGGCGGGGACCGGCACGACGTGGGCGAGGCCTACGCGGTGAGTCGGGACTTCGTCGAGTTCGTACGAGATCACGATGCTACGGGGGCGAAATTTCATGCACTCATCGATGCAATCCGAAGGGGGCGGGGATTCGAACGCGCGGTCGTCGACACCTACGGTGTCACGGTTTCGACGCTGGCGGAGTCCTGGAGAGACGGGCTCTGGTCGCGATTCTCCTGGACCCCCTTGGCGACCTCGCCTGACGCGTTTTTGATCTTATGCTCGCCGGTGGTGTTCGTGGCCTGGTTTCGACGCCGGCGTCGCGACAATCGAGAGCGCGCTCGGCTCGAGCGAGAGTCAGATCCGGTCCTCGCGGGGCACGCGTGCCCCGGGCCTGCTGCCTGCGCCTCGTGTTCCTAGGGTCGCAGGCACTCGTCCATCGCGCGTTGCGTCGCCTCGGCGGTGCGGGTATACCGAACGCATGCAGCGCGTCGTCGGCGGTCGGCTAGGGGGGAGGCGCCTCCTGGCGTTGCCCAGCAAGCTGAAGGGCGTTCGACCCACGTCCTCAAAGCTCCGCGCCGCGGTGTTCGATCGTTTGCAAGCGGAGGTCGTGGGCGCGCGGGTCCTCGAGCCTTTCGCGGGCACCGGCGCCATCAGCATCGAGGCTTTGAGTCGTGGGGCTGCGTTCGCCACCCTCATCGAGCGGCAGCGGGGGATGACCGATTTCCTCGCGAGGCAACTGATCGCGCTCGAACTTGAGGGGGTGACGCGGGTGATCTCGGGGGATGCGCGCAAAGTGCTGCAGGGCGATCCAGAGCCCTTTGATCTCGTCTATCTCGATCCTCCCTATGAGGAAACAGCGCTCTATTCCGTCGTGGCGACGCATCTCGTGGAGGGTGGATGGTTGCGCAAAGGGGCTGTGATCGTGGTGGAGTTTTATGAGGGTGGCGGCGCGCAGGTGGATTTTGAGTGGCCGGAGGCTCTTGAGGTTCAGGCGCGAAAGCGTTATGGCCAGCATCGGCTGGACTTTCTTCGGTTCACCGGAGAAAAAGAGTCAGTCAAAGGCCCTCCATCATGACCTACGATTTGAATATCAACGCCCGTGCGCTCGCGATCAAACCATCGGCGACGTTGGCGGTCTCTGCCCGCGCCAACGCCCTCCGAGCGGCGGGCAAGCAGGTGTTAAACTTTAGCGCAGGTGAGCCCGACTTCCGTCCACCGGTGTCGGTGACCAGGCACGTCGTGGAGCGACTCGAAGAGGAGCGCGTCGCGTATGCACCGGTCCCGGGGTTGCCGGCGCTGCGAGACGCGGCAGCGAGGGAACTCTCCGAGTACCACGGGCGCAGTATTGGCCGTGACGAAATCCTGATCTCATGCGGTGCGAAACACAGCCTCGCGAACCTGTTCATGGTGACCTTGTCCCCGGGTGATGAGGTGGTGATCCCGACGCCGTACTGGGTCTCCTACCCCGCGATGGTTGAACTCGGCTCCGGGACGCCGGTCTTTGTGGAGGCCGCCGCCGAGCGAGGATTTAAGCTCGATCCTGAACGCCTCGCCGGTGCGCTCAGTGACCGCACGCGATTTGTCGTTCTCAACAGCCCGTCGAACCCGACGGGCGTGGGCTACACGGCCGCGGAGGTGCGGGCGCTCGGAGAGGTGATTTGCGCCAAGGCGCCGCAGGCGTGGATCGTGTGCGACGACATCTACCGGAAGTTGGTCTTTGACGGGTACGAGCACGTATCCGCGTTCCGGGCGCTCGAGGGACTGACCGACCGGGTGGTGATCGTCGACGGGGTCTCCAAAAGCTACGCGATGACTGGCTATCGGATCGGCATCCTCGCGGCGCCGGCTCCGGTGGTGAAGGCAGCGGCGGCGGTGCAGGGGCAAACGACGTCAGGCGCGGCGACGCCCTCGCAGTGGGCCGCGCTCGAAGCGATGACGAACTCGGCGGCTCAAGAAGATGTGGTGACAATGCGAGGCGCGTTCGCCGAGCGGCGACAGTTGATGTTGGACGGGCTTCGCGAGGTACCTGGAGTCACCACAGTCCGGCCCGACGGCGCGTTTTATGTGTTCCCAAATTTCGGGGCCTACGTCAAAGGCCGGTTCGCTGACGATGTGGCCCTCGCGACCTGGCTGCTGGAGGAGAAACTGGTGGCCAGTGTGCCTGGCTCAGCCTTCGGTGCGCCGGGGCATCTTCGCTTGAGCTTTGCCACGAGCGAGGACGAGATCTCTGAGGGGCTGCGGCGAATTAAGGCGGCCATCGAGTCCCTCGCCAGCGGCGGGGCTGTCTAGCAGCACGCGGATGCACGCGACGTCAGTCTAGACGAACGGGCTTTTGATCATGGGGCGCTTGGGCTTGTGGATCCCCATCTCTGCGTAGCTCGCCCGAAGGTAGGTGACGGCCAACACTTCGGGCGCGACCGGGTCTGACTGTAGCGCGTGGCGACTCGCGCTCCACAAGCCCTTGGCGGTCAGGCCGTCCGTGGGCCTGAGGGCGAAGGGGTGCGCCGCGTCCAGTTCTCCGCGGTAGGCCTGGACTCCGGTGCCAATGAGCACCGCGTTCGGAGACAGCTGTGCGTCGGAGATAAAGTGGGACAGTGAGACGCAGCGTTCGTCGCCGCGTCGTCGCAGCGCGTGGCGGCCATCGCTCCATTCGTAGACGGCGCCGTAGATTTCACCTCGTCGGGCGTCGAGCATGGCGGCGACTTCGTGATGGGCGCCCTCTTGATCACGCGCGTCCCATGCCAGCGCCTCAAGGGTGGACACTGGGTAGATAGGCCGGCCGAGGCCGACGGCGAGCCCCTTGGCGAAGGCCGCGGTGACCCGCGTGCCGGTGAACGTTCCAGGGCCGACGCCCGCCGCGATCGCACCCACCGTTGACATGGTGATGTCACACGAGCGAAGGACGCGCGCGAGATGCTCGGTGAGCTTCTCGGAGGTCTGATTGGCGCCGTCCGTGGAGACCACCGCGGCCTGCGGTGCCGCGGCGTCGGAGCGACCAAGCGCGACCACGGTGGTGGGGGTCGATGCGTCGAGTGTGAGGAGCCAATGGTTCATGGCTAGTTCATCCAGAAGCGTACGATGTCATTGCGGAGCCCGACGAGCAGCAGCAGCAGGACGATGACGAGCCCGATCGTGCTCGCGATTTCTCTCGCGCGCTGACTGAGCGGCCGCCGGCGGATGGATTCGATCGCGTACAAGAGAATATGTCCGCCGTCGAGGACGGGGATCGGTAGGAGGTTGAGCACCCCGATGGAGAGGCTGAGATACGCCATCATGTCGAGGAACGGGCCTGCCCCCTGCGGCGCGATGATCCCCGCGATGTAGAAGATCCCCACCACGGAGCTGAGATCATCGAGCCCTCGCTCAAGCGTGAGCATCCGTCGGATCGCCAGCCAAAGCTCGCCGATCTTCCCGGTTGTTTGATGCCACGCGGCGCGAAGCGCGAAGGAGCCTCGCCCACGGATGGGAACCTGGTCGGGCAAATGCACCGTTCGGTACGGGGTCGCGCCGAGATAACAGTCGAGGCGACTTCCACACTGGTCGCGGAGGGGATCCATATCCAACGTGATGGTGACTTGCCGCGATTCGCGGCCCGGCGATTGGACCTCCAGGGTCGAGGGCCGCTCTGGTGTGCGGAGGAGCTCGCTTTGCAGTGACTCCCAGCGAGAGAGGGGAGCGCCGTTCACCGCGAGGATGCGGTCACCTGGCTGAATGCCCGCCTTCGCTGCGGGCCGGCCGGGGGTCGTTGAGCGAACCGAGGTGTTGGCGGCAACGATGCCGACGGCGAGCCCAGAGTCTTTTCGCGGGAGGATTTGGGCGTGAGAGGAGCGATACACGAGCGCCGTCCCGATCGGGCTGGAGGCCTTGTCCGCCCGAAGATAGGTGAGTCGGATCAGCGAATCCGAGGTGCGCTGAAGGTGCCGTTCGAGATCCTCGACGGTCACGACCGGTTCCCCGTTAAATGAGGTGATGATGTCTCCGTCTTTGAGACCCTCTTGCGCCGCGGGGGAGCGGGGGTCCTCGATCGCTACTTGGGGTGCGTAGGAGTGCATGAGGATCCCGAGTCGACCGACGTCTTCACGGTCGCCGAGGTCATTGCGTCTCGTCGCGCGGCGCGGCGTGACGAATCGCTCCAGGCGCTGCCCGGCGCGTTCGATCTGCAGGTGGAGCTCCTGCTCAGGAGCGCGGGAGACGATTCGGACCATGGCGTCCCACGAGGTGATGCTCTCCTCGTCGATGGCGGTGATGCGATCGCCGGTTTGAAGTCCGGCGGCGCTCGCGGGGGAGCCGTCGAGGACGCTGCCGATGGACGCTGGGTACTGGGTGGTTTGGCCCAGGAAAATAAAAAAGTAGATGACGAACGGTAGGACGAAGTTGGCGAGCGGTCCCGCGACGAGCACAACGAGTTTTGCCCAGAGCGGTTTGTGGCTCAGGGCTCGGTCCTTGAGCTCCGGGGAGTCCACCTCTTCTCCTTGTTGACCTCTCATCTGGACATAGCCGCCGAGGGGAATGGGGGCGAGGCAGTACTCTGTCTCTCCGAGTTTCACCCGCGCGAGGGGGCGACCAAACCCAATGGAGAATCGCTGCACCTCCACGCCGACTAGCTTCGCGGCGATGAGATGTCCGAGCTCGTGCACAAAGATGATCGGTCCGATCAGCAAAAAAAACGCGAGCAGCGTCATGTGGACTGACCTCCCACGCGGGAGAAGCCCGCGCGCCACGCGCAAGTTCGGCGAGAGGCCGGCGGGAACTGTGGCGCAATTACGGGCACGTAGCCCTTCATAGGCCATTGCTGGCGCGCGGTCCATCCTCGGGCGTAGGGCGTGGGGCGCTGCGTTGGTTCATCGGACTGGACCGTTGCAGGGACGCGGGCGGAGTTTTCGGGGCTTTAGCTCCGCTGCGAGCCGGGATACGATGTCCGCCCCGTGGCGCGCAAGGCAGACATCGTCTCCGACAGAGGGTTGGATCTCAACGAGCTTGAAGAGGCCATCGAGATGTTGAAGGTGGCCTACGATCGATATTTTGTCGGTGTCGACAATATGCCGCCCGTGCGCAAGCACGAGGCCGTGACGCGCTTGCTCCGAGAGTTTTTGCGTCGGCCGCCCATGCGCACCGTCCAAAAGTTCCGGTTCAACACGCTGAAGGGGCGGCTGAACACCTACGAGCAGTATTGGAATCGCATCATGCGGCAGATCGAGCAGGGTACGTACAAACGACTGCTCAGTGAGTCTCGTCGGAGAGAATACGAGATGCGGGCACGGAGAGCGCAAGAGCGTCAGACGTCGAAGCGCAGCGGGGCGCCGGGGGCCGAGGACGGCGGCGCGGTACCCAAGGCGCGTGGTCGCACGAGCACCGAGGCCGTGTTGCCACCGGGCATGTCGAGCGCGGACGCCAGGGCTCTTTACAAGGATCTCGTGAAGGCCAAGCGCGCCGCCGGTGAAACCACCGATGGGCTGAGCTACGGATCGCTGCTGCGGAAAATTTCTCGGGCAACGCCCAACCTCCAAAAAAAACACGGTGGGGATGTCCGCTTCGAGGTGTCGACCAACGGCGGGAAAGTCACCCTGCGCGCCAAACGCGCCAAACCTCCTCGCGGCTAGATTCGTGACTGCTCATGCGCGATGAATCTGTCGTATTCCCATGCGTCGAAGAAGCTAGAGACAGAAGATGAAGGATTTTAAATTACGACTTCTCACTACGACTTTCTTGTCATGCGCGCCCGCCGTTGGGTGCGTCATCGTCGGCCCCGACGGAGGTGCTCAGTCTCCCGCTGATGCCACGGATGACACCGATGCAGAGGACGGCAGGGCGGCCTCGG
>CALKDV010000072.1 GCA_938084085.1 uncultured Nannocystaceae bacterium | reverse complement strand
AACGGCTTGACCGCCCATCCATCAACCCCGACCTCCTTGGCTTTTTTCAACGTCAGGGAGTCGGTGGTCGTCGAGCACATCACGATGGGGTTGGTCGTCCAATGTGGATGTGCCCTCATCTTGCGGGCGAGAGCGAGACCGTCCATTCCCGGCAGTCGGTAGTCCAGCACGGCCGCGCAGATGCCATGGTCGATGAGCTGCAGATGGGCGAGAGCAGACTCCGCGTCAGGGAAACCGATGACACTGAGATTTTCCGTCTTAAATGCCAACTGAAACTGCTGCCGAACAGCGCTTGAGTCGTCGACGAGCATAATCAGCGGCTGGGCGTTTTGTGTGGCCATGGTCATCCGATGTCCATATCTCCCACAATGAACCGTACTACGGAAATATGTGTGGTTTACTTGTTTTTATTAAGATGGATGATGTTGTGGACGAATCACGTTGTATTTTCGCCACTCCGACGCTGCCATTGGCCAGAACAGCGGTGCTCGTGGCCCATACTTGAGCCACCCGTGGGAGTGGTCACCCTTGAGGTGAGCGTAATTGCTCATGTTCAATTATGCGTATACTAGGATCAGCAATTGCATTCGAAGCTCCAGGGTGATGGACCCAACGAATCAAGCCTCTCGCGCCCATGAGGATCGTGCGCGATCCGACTCCCGCTCGCAGGGAGAGGCCTCCACCGATCAAGAGCTCGTGGCGGCGGTGCTGAGAGGGGCGCACGCGATGGCGCGCGCAGGGGTCGTCCTTGGTATGACCGGGGGCTTGCCCGGCCTCGCGAGACTCACGGCGAGCGAACTCGCCGCGCTCGATGGCGTGGGAGCTAGCAGCGCGCGGGCGCTCGCAGCGAGCACGGAGATGTGCCGTCGCCTCGTCCGCATTGAAGTAGAGGATCGGCCGCAGATCCAGTCGCCGTCGGAGGTCGCGCGGCTGGTGCGGGGGCGACTTGTGGGAGCGGTCAAGGAACACTTCATGGCCATTGGGCTCAACGCGCGCCACCGGGTGGTGATGTTTGAGGTGGTCGCCGTGGGGTCGCTGGCGCATGTCGACGTGCACCCGCGCGAGCTGTTTCGCCTCGCGGTCGCGACGGGCGTGCACTCCATGGTCCTGGCGCACAACCACCCCAGTGGTTCGCCGCAGCCGAGCGAGTCCGATCTCGTGCTCACCCGCCGGATGGTGGAGGCGGGGGCGCTCTTGGGGATTCCCGTCCTCGATCACGTCATCGTGGCCTCCGGTGGGGACACGTCGCTCGCGGCGTTGGGGCTCATGGATTGTAGCTAGTGGAACCGGTCAGGACGCGCGGCCATGCCCCCGTCAGAGCGCGCGGCCACAAAACACGTGTGCGGGGGAATACAGTCGCTGCGTGGATGTTGTACCCTCCGTATGGCGGCGTTGGCGCGCCGCAAAGAGAGCGCACAAAATGTTCGAACGAATCAGTCGCGGGTGGAGGATCACTAAACAAAGCTTCCGGTTAATCGGAAAAGACCCGGAGATGCTGGCGTTTCCGCTGCTGGGCTCGGCGCTCGCTACCGCCGGTGTCGTGGCTATCAGCGCGGCCGCGGGCGGCGGCGCGTATCTGCTCGACCCCGCCTTAATGGACAAGCTCTCGCAGCAAGCTGGAGAGGAACCCACCATGAGCGCGGGGATGTTGTTTTATATCTTCGCGGTGTCTTTTGTTGCGACGGCGAGCTCGATCTACGCGAATTTCGCCGTGTTGAACACGATGCGGGTGCGGCTGGACGGCGGCGACGCGACGTTCATGGACAGCGTGAAGGCGGCCAACGGGCGCCTCGGCGACATCATGAAGTGGTCGTTGGTGGTGACCTCGGTGGGCCTGGTGTTGCACGCGATCGAGTCGGCGTGTCAGCGCCTCGGCGGAATCGGCTCCCTCATCGCCCGCGGGCTCGCCGCCTTGATGGGCGGCGCCTGGAACGTCGTGTCGTTCATGGTAGTGCCGGCGATGGTGATGGACGGCGTCGGCCCCAAAGAGGGGCTTGAGCGCTCGGTGGGGGCGCTCAAGAAATCGTGGGGAGAAGGTCTTACGGCCCATGTGTCCTTGGGTTTTGTGACGATCATGGCGATGTTGCCATTCTTCGCCATGGTCTTCATGGCCGTGGGGGCCATCGCGATGGCAGGAGAGACTGGCGGTTCGATGTGGTACGGCGGGGGGCTGTTGTGCTTGTCGGTCGTGTACATCCTGGTGACGACGTTGCTGCTGTCCGTGGCGCGAGTGCTGTTCTCTGGCGCCTTGTACCGCTTCGCGACGACGGGGAAGATCGGTGACGAATACGACGACGATCTGGTGAGCGGCGCGTTTACCCCGCAGGGGTGATCATTGCTCAGGATGTGGAGGGCGGGGGACCTCGGCTTGAGTCCGAGGTTGCCACGTCGCACCAGGCGACCTAGATGCAGGCGAACTCGCAGGGGGCGCCTGGTGCCTCTGCGGTATCGAAGCACTCGAGGACGTCTGTGAGCATCATGTTGGCGGGTCCACACATCATCTCGCACGTGTTTTGGTCACCTCCGAAGATGAAGCACTCGAGGTTACACTCGCACGAGGCATCTTGCTCGCAGACGTCGAGGGGGTCGGAACACTCGGAAAAGAGGCAGCCCAAACATGGATCGGCGCAGCTGGTGGCGCACGCCCCCGTGATGGCGGTGATGATGCACGCGTAGGTCGGTTCCCACGCCGTCGGTTCGGCGCCGCAGGTCATCGTGCACGTTTGCTCCGGCGCTCCGTCTTCAAAGGTGCACTCGGCCCAGCATTCGCACACAGGATCAACGAAGCAGGCCGCGATCTCGGTGCCGCATTCCGTGTCGACACAGTCTTGACACAGGTCGCCGTCGCCGTCGCCGTCGCCGTCGCCGTCGCCGTCGCCATCGCCGTCGCCGTCGCCATCGCCGTCGCCATCGCCGTCACCGTCGCCGGTAGACGCGGATCCGTCGCCGGTTTCCGCGTCCGTTTGGCCGGTCGTGCCGCTCTCGGAGGTCTCCGCGGTGTCCGAGCTGGTCGCGCCGACATCTTTTGTGGTGGAGCACCCCGTTGCTGTCCACAGGAGGGTCGCGCACAAGGGGACAAGACAGCGGGATCTCATGATTTGTGGATACCGCGATTTGCGTGCTCGGTGTTCGCACAAGTCGCGAGCACGACACAAGAGTAGGCGCGATGACCGCGTTCATCGCAGCGGCCGTTGTTGAGATGCGCTCGTGCAGGGCGACCCACCGCCGTCGGCCGAGCGTAAATTGGCGGGGCATATTCCCTGCATCTTCCCGGTTGTGGGAGACAGATGGCCTATACTCCTCGGGGCATGTCCGACTCAAAGTCGCTCATTTTTCTCAAGCTGGGGGTCCTTGTTGGGGTCCCCGTTGCGATCACGCTGGGACTGCTCGGATTGGGGATCTACCTTGGTGATGCCCATCGCGACACGGTGCTTCAGGTGGAATCGTTTGTGTTGGGGCGGGAGGTCGTGCCCGAGGGGGCGGACGGCGAGGGGGCGGACGGCGAGAGCGCGCTCGAACCAACCGGTGGGCCGGTGGAGACAAGCCCTTCCCTCGATGGCGCAACCGCAGCTGGGGCGACCCTGGGAGGCGAGGACGATGTTGCGGGAACCGACGATCCCAAGCCTCGCGACGCGAGGGTGAAGGCAGCGCCCATGAACGAGGGTGGGGAGTCCTCCGCGCCTCCCGCCGCGGCAGCGGCACCTGGCATCGCGGCGCCCACAGATGCGCCGGCAGCAGCGACAGATGCGCCGGCGGCAGCGACAGATGCCCGGGCGTCACCGACCGATGGCGAGGGAGTCGTCGGGTCCCCTGTCGCCGCCGCGAAGCGCGATCCGTTTGCGGCTGCCGTCGAGCCTCCGCCGACCTTCGACGCCTCGTCCATCGCACGGACACCTGCAATCCCCGATGACCTGCTCGGCACCTACATGGCCGCGCGCACCCTCAAGGTGCGGGTGCTCGTGGACGCGTCGCTGGTGAAGATGCGACCCGACTGGATCGACTACGTCCAGCGGGTGGTGAGCGTGACCTCTGCGAATCTGCGCGCGCTCGTCGGCGTGGAGCTTTCACTGTACGGCGTGGGGAGGCTGGAGGGCGTCGTCGCGGCCGGGGCGGGAGGCTTGACCACCGCGAAGGAGGCGCCCCTCGAGGGGGCGGAGCTACTGCTGGTGTTCACGGCGGAGGCGACGGACTCCGCCAAAGGCGGGGCGATTCCCGGTCACGCCGGGGGCGCGGCGCTGGTGGTCGATCCATCGGAGCGCAAGATTGGGACGCGGGCCGTGGTCGTCGCTTCACCGAAAGAGGGGTTGCCCCACACGCGAAGTATGTTGCACGAAGTGGCGCACCTGTTTGGCGCGGAGGACATCACGGACGTGCGGGATCCCGCGTGGTCGAGCGGGACGGTCATGAGCTTCGCGCCGCAGGCCTCGGGCGGGGCCCCCTCCATCGATCCCCAGAACCTCCGTCGCATGCTCACCCGCAAAAGCTGGCCCACATCGTCGGGCGCGGAAGAAGTGGAGCCTAGTCATGACAGGTAAGATGATCGATAAAACCAAGGCGGGGATGGAGCCGAGCGCGGAAGAGGCGGAGCCCTCCGGCAAGCTCCGCTTTGTGATGGGGTGGGTGGTGTTGCCCGGGAGCGTCCTCGGGTTCATCGTTGGATTGGGCGCGCACTGGGGCGCGCGTCATCCCGACGCGTGGTTTGTGTCCGCGGTGAAGTGGGTGGCGGAGAGACTCTTCACCGGCTGATCGGGGAGCGCGCGGATCGCAATGTTCGCGGCGCGCGTCGCTCGCCGCTCGTGCGCTCGCGCAACGACGTGCGCAGGCTCGTGCCGAGGCGTGGAGATAGCCGGTATCCTCGTGTCTAGACCCGTTTTTGAGGCCTTGGGCGCGCCGCCGTCTCCACGTTTGTATCCCAGCGGTTCGTGGCATATTTTCCCGGCTGGTGCCCGCCTCCAACGGTGGGCTCAAATTTCGTCATGTCCAAGTTCTCGCTCAAAGATCTCTCTCGGTTCCCGGAACTCACCCCTGACAAGCTGCGCCTCGCGTATCGCGAGATGTGCAAGGCTCGGTTCCACGTGGAGCGCGTGGTCCAAGAGTGCTCCAAAGGCAATATCAAGTTCTCCATCTGGGGACCGGGTGAAGAGCTTCACGGTGCGGCCCAAGCCCTCGCACTCGACAGCCTCGTCAACAAGGACGCGTTCGGAATCTGGGGGCACTACCGCTCCGCGGGGCTGCTGTCCATGTGGGCGCGGCTCCAGGGCTATGAGGACTTCCACCTCGACCACATGCGGCAGCAGCTGAGCCGGTCGACAGATCCCTGGAGCGGCGGTCGCCAAATGACGGCGCACTTCAATGACCCTCGCTATCACATGATGCCGGTGCAGAGCGCCCTCGGGATGCAGATCGGGAAGTCGGTCGGCTACGCGCACGGCTTCAAAATGAAGCATCAAACGGACGGGCTCGTGGTCTGTGTCGTCGGCGACGGGACGACTGCCGAGAGCGATTTTCACGAGGGGATGAACGGCGCGAGCGTGCTCAAGGTTCCGATGCTGCTCGAGATCACTGACAACGAGGTCGCCATCTCCGTGAAGCCCGAGGACGGGCGGGGCATCAAGGACTTTGAGGCCTACGCGAGGTCGTTTGGCTTTGAGTTTTTCAGCGCCGATGGCAACGACTTCTTGGAGATGTACGAGGTCACCCAGGTCGCGGCCAAGTACTGCATCGACAATCAGCGGCCGGCGATATTTTGGGTACGCAACCTCTCGCGACTCAACGGCCACAGCAACGCGGGGGACTACAATTACACCTTCGACGCGCACGACTGTCTCAACGACTTTGGAGAGGCGCTCGTGGAAGAGGGAATCCTCGACGCGGAGGACATCGTGCGGCGCAATGCGGTGGAGACGGGCAAGGACTACTACGTGCGTCACGAGCTCGGCGTGATCGGCAAAGAGTGTGATGACCACATCGTCTCGACCATGGAGATGGCTGGGTCGGAACCGGAGCCCACCTATGAGTCGGCTTTTGAGCACATCTACGACGACTATCCTGAGGCGTCGGAGCCGGCGACCGTGGGGACGAACACTGTCATCTCTCTCAACGGCGCCATCCGTGCCGCCCTGCGCGACATCATGGAGGAGCGTCCCGTCTCCTGGATCTACGGCCAGGACGTGGCCGAGCGCGGTGGAGTGATGCAGGCGACCATGGGCCTGCATCAGCGATACCCCGAGCGCGTCCAGGACTCTCCGATCAATGAGCCCTTGATTCTCGGGGCGGCGGTGGGCTTTGCGCTGCACGAGGGATCGACCGCGCTGCCAGAGATTCAGTTCGCCGACTACAGCCTCAACACGCTGCACTGGCTCGTCTACATGGGCAACTTGCTCTGGACCTCGGGGGGACGATGCACCGCCAATGTCATCGCTCGTTTGCCGGTGGAGCCGCTGCACGGCGGCGCGGTCTACCACTCCATGTGCATGGAGGGGTTGTACGGTGCGATCCCCGGCCTCACAATCATCGCGCCGACCACCTCCCGTGACTGCTACGGGATGCTGCGTTCGGCCGCCGAATACTCGGGCCCCGTCGTGGTCTTTGAGTCGAAGGGCCTGTATCGCTTGCCGCTCGGCGACGCCTTCCCCGGCGAGCCCACCGACCCCAAAGAGATCGCGGCCCTCAAGCGCGCCATCGGATTCCAGGGACAGATTCCCTCCATTCCGGAGGACTTCCGGGTGCCGCTGGGCAAAGCGGCCATCCGCCGACGCGGACGAGACCTCACCATCGCCACCTGGGGCCGCTGCACCCTGTTTTGCGCGGAGGCAGCCCAGCGCTTGTCCGAGGACGGAATCGAGGTGGAGCTCATCGACATGCGCACGGTGGTACCGCCGGACCTCGACACGGTGCTCGCCAGCGTTCGACGCACCGGGCGACTCTTGGTGGTTCACGAGGACCGGGTGTTCTCAAGCATCGGCCGTGAGATTCAGGGCGCGGTTATCGACGCCACGCCAGGCGAGGGCGTGGTCGCTCGGGTGCTCGGCCAAGACCCAGTTCCCGGGATCCCCCAAAACATCAACCTTGAGCACGCGCTCACTGTGAACCCCGACAAGGTCGTGGCCGCCGCTCAGGACGTGTTGAAGGTGTCGGTGCACCAAGCGGACGCGGAGCGCTCGGCGGCTGCCGAGTCCTCGAGTGGCGTCTCGCCCACCAGCACCCCGCTGCGCACGCAGGTGCTCTGGACGCCCAACCGCAACTTTGTGGCGTAGACTCCGCGGACACCGGCGATCCCGCGGGAGGCCCCCGGGCTGCGCTTTCGTCACGAACATGGCGTCGGGGTGTTCTCGTGCAATCATGCAGCCATGACCCGGCGTGGCCTCAGCGAACTCAAGGTGGGGGGACTCACCTTGCGCGGCGTCGCCAAAGGCGGTGTGGAGACCTCGCTGATGGTCCCGGAACTCAAGCTGCTCTTTGACGTCGGGCAAGTTCATCCGGGGGCCCAGTCCTACGATCGGATCCTCGTCTCCCACGGTCACGCCGACCACCTCGGCGGCCTGCACTATCTGATCTCCCAGCGTCACCTCCAGGACCGTCGCCCGCCCGAGGTGTACGTGCCGGTGGAGATCGAGGCGCCGCTCCACACCATCTTCGGGGCGTGGCGCGAGATCGAAGGCTTCGATCTCACGGTGGATCTACGCCCCGTTCGGCCCGGTGATGACTTCGAGGTGGGCAAGGGTCTGCGCGCGAGGGCGCTGCGAACCACCCATCGGGTCCCCTCGCTCGCGTACTGCGTCGATCGGATTACGCACAAGCTCAAGACGGAGTTTCAAGGGCGCTCGCGAGAGGAGATCGTGGCGGCGAAGGAGGCGGGGCGTGAGCTCACATCACCGGCGCGCTCACCTCAAATTTGTGTGAGCGGCGACACCCAGATTGAGTTTTTGAAGGGGCATCCGGAGCTGCTCGATGTGCGGGTGTTGGTGCATGAGGTCACGTCGTGGGACGAGCGACGCAGCGTCGAGCAGACCCGTCACTGGGGGCACACCCACGTCGAAGAGATGATCCCCGTCTCGGAGGGATTCACAGGCGAGGCGCTCGTGCTCGTCCATCGCAGCATGCGGCACTCTGTGGAGGAGGCGAGGGCGGTGGTCGCCGCGCGTTTCCCCGCGTCGGTCAGGGATCGCGTGCATGTCTTCGCCTAGCCCCGCTGTGGAACGTTACGACGTGCTCATTCTCGGGGGGAGCATGGCCGGCGTTGAGGTGCTCTATCAGCTCCGCCGTAAACGCCGTGGCCGGACTTTGCGCGTGGGGGTGGTGGACCGTCAAGAGGTGCACGGGTACATCCCCTTGTGCCAAGAGCGGCTCAGTCGCCGACTCCACGACGCCCACGCCCGACTCCACACCGCCGGCTATGTGACCGCCGCACCAAACGCGGAGATGATCGTGGGGACGGTGACGCGGATGAACTCGACGGCGCGGCGGGTGTTTCTTGAGGACGGCCGCGCGCTTGAGGCCGAGATGATCGTGGTGGCGCTCGGCTCGGTCCTCGCGCCGCCTGCTCACCGCATCCCCGGCGTCGAGGGAGCGCTGGGCGTGAAGTTTGATCACGAGGCGCACGAGGTCCGAGATCGGCTCCAGCAGCTGCGCGCGCCCAGCGGGCCTACGCAGCCCCGCGTGGTAGTGGTGGGCGGGGGAATCAGCGGGGTAGAGATGGCGGGAGAGCTGGCCTGGATGAGCCAGCGCTCCGACGATCTTCAGCGGCCCTTCGAGATCACGTTGCTCCACTCGGGTCCCCGCTTACTCCCCGCGCTTTGCGAACGGGCGGGGACGCTCGCGGCGGATCACCTCGAAGCGCAGGGCGTCGATCTCCGGGTCAAGGCCCGGTTGATGGAGATGCGGTCCGACGGCATCCTCTTTGAGGACCGCGTACCAACGACGCCAGAGCAGCTCGAGATGCCGACCGACCTCGTGCTGTGGGCAGGGGGGGTACGGCCGGCGCCCGTGCTCGAGCGGTTGGGGATCGCCCGGCGCGACGGCTGGCTCACTGTGAATCGGGAGCTGCGCGCCCTGGACGCCGACGGCGCGGCCATCGAGGGGGTCTTTGTGGTCGGGGACGCCGCATGTGTCGTCGATGACGACGCGGTCTGGCCGACGATGAAGCGCGCCATCGAGTGTCTCTGGCAGGCCAAGGTCGCCGCCGCGAACCTGCTCGCGTCCCTGGAGGGCGCCGCGACACGGGTCCATCGCCTCCGCGAAGACTTCCCCCATGGGGTGAGCATCGGCGCGCGTTCGCTGGTGGTCTACGGCCCGCTCGTGCTCGATCTCCCCCGCATCAACACGTGGTTTCGGCGGTTCTTGATGCGGCGCTACTTCGCCCGCTACGGGGCGCGAGCGCGGGGCTAGGTGGTACCAAAGCTCGCGAACAGTTCCGCGGTCATGGCGTCGAATTCCTCGATGGTCGTGTCGTCGGGCTCGTGGAGGTCGAGGGGATCGAGCGCGTCCTCTGGAATCTCTGAGAGGAAGCGGCTCGCGGTGTTGTCAGACACTCGCCCGCGCTCGCTTTTTTGTTTGGAGCGGCTGATCCACAATTTGTCGCGCGCCCTGGTCACCGCCACGTAGAACAAGCGCCGCTCCTCTTCGATGTCTCCTTCGATGGCGTCACTGGCCCTGGCCGCCTCCACGCGCGCGTGGGGGATCGTGCCTTCATCGCAGCCGATAACGAACACCCTGGACCACTCGAGCCCTTTGGCCGAGTGCATGGTGGCGAGCGAAATCTTTCCCCGCTGTCGCGCGCCGTCCCCCTCCTCCTCGGTGTCGCGCTTGTCGAGGGTGAGGTTGCTGATGTATTCGATCCAGCTGCCCTTGCCGGCCTGCATGGCCCGCTGCTCAAATCGTTTGACGCTGCCGAGCAACCATTCGATGCCCATCCAGCGGTGCTTCGTAGACTCGTGGGAGCCGGTCTCGCGGAGGATATGCTCGCGAAGCTCAATCTCCTCGAGCAGGTCGCGGAGCGCGTCGGCCACGGATCGTGAGGCGCGCGCGCGTCGATTTGCGTGCATGATCAAGGCAGAAAACTGGGCCAGCGCGGCCTTGGGGCGCCCGCTGATCTCGGGGATGTCACTGGCGTTGTGCACCGCGTCGATGAGCCGCTTGCCGTGGGTGCGGGCGT
>CALKDV010000071.1 GCA_938084085.1 uncultured Nannocystaceae bacterium | reverse complement strand
CCGGCGGCGCCGCGGACCTGACCTGGGAGCTCGCGGTCCTCTCCGTCGCGGCATGCACCAACGCCTTCCTCCCCGACAATCCCCCGTCCGTGCGGGGAATCACCGTGCCGTTACCCCCGCCGAGCTTCACCGAGGCCACCGAGGTCAGCGTCACCATTGACGGGCAAATCTCGGGAGCGCCTTCGGCGGGAGGGTTCGTGCTGCTGTACGAGACCGTGTCTGACGACGGCCGCTTCGAATATCCCGACGACCAGGGGGGATTCCTCTTCGAGGACGTGACCGTTGGGCTCCCGGGCAACTGCCTCCAGCTGAGCGAATATGACGGCGACACAGACGAGTTTGGAACGGTGGTCGCCATGAAGGTCGTCGTGGCGACGGACGAGGCCTGCATGGACGCGCTCTGCTCAACTCAAGATGCGCTCGGCGCCTGCGTCTGTCTCGAGGAGTGGGGCGTGGGCTGCTAGCGCGGGCCGCCTCCCCCTCGAGCACCGAGAGCCTCGCGCGCTTCCAGGGAGGAGGGCAGCAAGACGAACGAGAGGACCCCCGAAGGCGTCCTCTCGTCTCCTCACGGTGAGGTGAGGTCTCTACTCGTCGTCGAGCTCAAGCTCGTCGTCGTCGTCGGAGATGACCTCTTCGGTCTCCTCAAGGGCATCCGGCTCGGCGACGGGCGCCTCCTCGGTCAGCGGTGCCTCTGTTGGATCGGGGTTGCTCGTGCTCGCCGATGCGCTCAAGGGCGTCACGTTTGTCGGCCGGCCCACGCGAGTTCGCTTGGCGCGCGGCGGCAGGTAGAAGGTCAGCCCGAGAGTCGTCGAGACGTTGTGCGTCCATACGCGGTCGCTGTTGTTGACCACCGGGAGCGGGTCTTCCACCGTGGCGTTCAAGCCGACGATGTTCTGTTTCACCATGATGTCTTGGACCTCAAGGTTCAGCGACATCCAGTCCGTCATGAACAGGTGAAGACCTGCGCCGAAGCTTGGACCGATTCGGATACCGGTGTCGGCTTTGACCGGGTGGAGCAGACACTCGTTGTTGGTGGTGCCGTCCGCCAACTCGCAGTAGTTGGACTCTCCCGTGGTGGGGTCCACCCCGTTCGGGTCGGTGGAGTTCTCGATCTCATAGATCGTCGAGGTGCTCTCCACATTTGGGTACCGCTTGTTCCACGCAGTGATGCCGAGTCCACCGAAAAGGTAGAGGTCGTACTCCGTGAAGATGGAGCTGAACATGCCCAGCTTCCCCGCGAGGGGCGTGAAGGTGAGGTCCGCGCTGGCTTGCCACCGAAGCTCGGTGAGCCCCGCTTTGAAGTCGCGCAAGAGGGCCGCAGGGTTCTTTTGATCGTTGGGGTTACGGCACTCGAAGCCGACCTGACATCCCTCGGGAGCGGCGACCTCATTGATAACACCCACGGGCAGCGCGCCCGTGTTTTCTTCGTTGCCCCGGAGATCCTTGAGCACGGCACTCTCCACGCCGAGCACGGCGTAGGCACCGGTGACCCGGACGCCGAGGAAGTCGAGGAAGTCAAAACGAAGCTCGGCGCCCGCGAGTCCTTGGTGGACATAGGGCTGCGACAAGGTGACGCCCGCGCGGGGGGTCACCTGGAAGCGGAGCTTTCGAAGCTCGATCTTGTTCTCAACGATGGGTTTTTTCTCAAGTACACCGGGCTTCTTGGCGTGGGCTTGTGAGGGCGCGAGCGCCACCGTACAAGCCACGACGAGAGACGAGGCGACGAGACTGAACTTTGTCGTATTGCGCATGGTCGTATTCGTCACTTAGCGGCGGGTGGAGTACTGGAAGGTGGGGGGGATGTAGAAGCTGACACCGATGTACAGCAGGGAGTTGAATGTCAGCTTGCTGAGGGCGTTCTCTTTGGCGCCCTTGGCGGTGAACACTCCCGCACCGACCGCGTCTTTCGGAGTCCGGTTGGCGGGCTCATATTTGTCGGAGTAGACGAAGTTGCGGACAGAGAAGTTGAAGGACATCCACTGAAGACCGCTGACATAAAAGCGGCTCCCGATGGCGAAGTTGCCTTGCCCTCGGTAGTTCGTGAAGGGGTCGTGGATCGCCTCGTAGCGTGGGAGCGTACGGGTCGAGACGACACCGCCGCCTGCTTGGATGTAGGCCTCCCAGTGGAGCAAAAAGCGATTGAACAGCGCGACCTTGCCGTACATCATCTCGTAGAGCAGAGTGCCGCTGGCTTCCCAGAGGACCTCGTTGGCCGTGAGGAGCAAACTCGTCTGATAACGGATGCGGTCATAGGCTGGCGTCTTGCGCCCGAAGAAAGCCGCGCCGGTGACGCCGATGGCGAAACGGTTGGTGATCCAGTAGTCAAGCTCGGCGCCGACCGCGTAGTGCTTCACGAACGGGTCGTTGATGCTGAGCGCGAAGACGGGTTGAAGCTCGAAGCGACGGATAGTCTTTCCGGTGTCGTCTTTGTAGACGTTGAGGAAAGACTGGCGCTGCGTCACCGTGATCAACTTCTGGTCGAGCTTTTCTTGCTCTTCCGACGAGATGGTCGCGACGTCCAAGGAGTCACCCGCGCCCGCATCGGTGTCCGCGAGCGGATCCGTCGACGCTGACAAAGGATCGTCCCCGCCGTCCCCAAAGGGATCGAGCGAACCTTCAGGCGCCGCCTCAGGCTCCGCCTCCATTTCGTCGTCGTCGAGGACCAGCTCATCGTCGTCGTCGTCGGCCGGGGGCTCGGCGATTCGCTGGTCGGTGGTTGCGGTCTCGCCTGACGCATACGTGACCGCCGGGGCAGTCAGTAGGCAGCAGGCCGCGAGCAGAGCGGGGAGGCCAGTTAGATGTCTTCGCATTCTCACCTCAGGGGGCGTTCGTGTGGTTCGCGGTAGTAACGTCGGTCGGCGTAGACGTGGGTCGAGGCCGATTCAATGACAAGGAAGGGATTGGTGAAACTCAGCGGTGCGCAGGGGCCTGCAATGCAGTGCCTTTCTCCCTGGGCCGGCGGACACTAACACAAGGAATCGCGCGGTCACAACAGGGCATCAAGTACAGCAAAACAGCGGAATTGAGCCACCAAAAGCCGCCTGGTGCCAATTCGGGGGAGGATGAAGAGTTCCAGCGCGGGCGGGCACACGCGCTCGAATGTGGCGATCCCGGCCACCTATCGGGAGCATGTCCACGATCGAGGGCTGCCCCGCATACACGGATTTCACCCATAAAAGCGCCGAGGCGCGTTGGCGCCCGGGAGCAGGTGTCGGGAACTTGGCATGCGGGTCCCGAGGCCGCTCAGTCGTCTCCGTGCGCAAACAGGGCGTCCGCAAAGGTTTCGGGGGCAAATACTCGCAGGTCCTCGATCCCCTCGCCGATGCCGATGTAGCGGATGGGCACCTGGAGCTCGTCGCAGACCCCGAGGACCACGCCGCCTTTGGCGGTGCCGTCGAGCTTCGTAAGGACGAGTCCCGTGAATTCCATGGTCTCTTTAAATAGCGTCGCCTGCGACAGCGCGTTTTGCCCGATCGTCGCGTCGAGCACCAAAAATGTGTCGTGGGGCCATCGTTCGGTCGATTGACCTTGCGACATTGCCTTGCCGGCCGACCTCCGAATTTTCGCGAGTTCATCCATTAACTCCTTCTTGGTGTGGAGTCGTCCCGCCGTGTCGCACAAGACCACGTCGTGCCCCTCGGCCCGGGCGTGGGCGATGCCATCGAAGATGACAGAGGACGGGTCGGCCCCCTCTTTACCGAAGTGAATGTCGCAGCCGACGCGGCGCGCCCAGACGTCGAGCTGCTCGCGGGCGGCGGCCCGGAAGGTGTCTCCGGCGACCAGCAGAACGCGGCGCCCCTCCGCCATGTGTCGCGACGCGAGCTTTCCGAGGGTCGTGGTCTTGCCGACACCATTGACTCCGATCATCAACAGCACGTACGGCGGGTCGTCCACCGGGATCGAGGTCGGCGGACGCACCTGTTCCGGCGCGCGGAGAATGTCCAGCGCGGCGGTGTGGATGACGCCCCACACGGCGTCCGGATCGGCGACTTCGTCGCGGTCGAGGGCGCCGGTGACCCCGTCGAGGAGTTTTTGGGCCGTCTTGGCGCCGATGTCCGCGGTGAACAAGACCTCCTCAATGTCGTCCTTGAGGTCGTCGGAGACCTTGGGTCGGCCCCGCACCAACTCTGCGAGTCGGGCGACAAACCCTTTGCGGGTCCGCGACAGGCCTTTGCGGATCCTTCGTTGTTCATCCTCTGGATCGCGGGCGGGCTTTGGTTTTGCTTGGGGCAGCTCGACCGGAACCGGCGCGGCGAGGGGAGCGGGTGCGGGAGCGGGTACGGACGTGGGAGTCGGCGGCGCGCTGCTGGAGGCGGATGTGTCGGTGTTGGGCGCGGCCGTGGGCGGGCGCGAGGGGGTGGCCGCCGAGGGGGTGGGCAGGTTGAGTTTGGGGAGCTCAAGGGGCGCTTGTCCCGGGGAGGGCCTGGCCTTCGGAGGGGCGAACAGTGGCGCGGAGGTCGTCTCCTCGATGGGCTCTGGTGCGAGGGACTCCGCCCGTGCTTGGCCTGCATCTCGCTCGACAGACTCGGCAGAGTCGGCGGACTCGACAGGTTCCGCCGAGGACTCGGCAGGTTCCGCCGAGGGCTCGGCCTGCGTGGGTGCAGCCGCGGCCTCTGTGGGGCTTTGCGCGGGTGGAGCGGGTGTGTCTGAGCGGTCGTCGTCCTCGAGCGATTTTGTCGACGGAGCGTCGAGGGCACCACGGCTTGGATCTGGGAGCGCGGCGCGGCGGCGCCGGGTGACGACGATGCCCGCGGTTACAACCGCGAGCACAACGAGGGCGATAAGAATCGGCGCTGGCATGATGGGCAGGCGGGAGTAGGCCACCGGGCGTTGCGGGCGTCAAACCTCCTCGATAGTCCTCGCGGTCCTCCCGCGGAGGCCTGCTGCGGCACGGATGGCTCGAATTGCGCCAACACGCCGAGATCTTGCCAAGATCTCACGAATTTCGACATGTTGACCCGAGGTCCGACGGCGATCTCGCGGAGGGGACCCACGGGGAAATCCTCCCCGTCTGCGGTACTAACTGCCCGCGTACAAGAGGTTAGAAGTCGCGGGGCAATCTTCGTGGTGGACTTCACAGGAGCGCCCGAGTGGTGATAAGCCAACCACGATCGCACTGCACCCCACTTCTTCGACACGCTTCTCGGCTCAATTTCATGCGACTAAAAAAGATCGAGGTCAACGGATTTAAGTCCTTTGCTGACCGCCA
>CALKDV010000070.1 GCA_938084085.1 uncultured Nannocystaceae bacterium | reverse complement strand
CTCGCCCCCAGGCCGTCACTCCCGTCGACGCAGCCACCCGGCGACTCCGGTCCGCCCACGGCTCCGTCGCCGGGCGTCCCGTGAAGACGCCGTCACGCAATGCGCGAGAAAACGACCCGCTCAATCACGCCCCGCTGAAGCGGCCGGTCGTTGAGATCTGTTGGCAACTCTGACATCCGAACGATGGCGTCCATTCCCTTCACCACCTCCCCGAACACGGAGTATTTCTCATCGAGTTCCGGACGAGGATCCAGCAGCACGAAGAACTGACTCCCGTTGGTTCCGGCGCCTTGGCGGATCCCCGCGTTGGCCATGGAGACAACCCCCGCCCGGTCGTGACGAAGCTCAGCGTGGATCTCGTCGTCAAAGCGATAGCCTGGGCCTCCACGCCCCGAGTTTGTCGGGTCGCCAAAGTGCACGATCAAATCGGGCAGCGCCCGCAAAATCTCGGTGCCATCGTAGAGCGGACGGCACACAGCGCGACCGCTCATGGGATCGACCCACTCAGTGCTACCGCTCGCCAGGCCGACAAAGTTGCTCACAGTCGAGGGCGCCTTGTCTTCATGGAGCCGGATCACGAAGACGCCATGCGTGGTGCGAACCTCCGCGTGGAGCGCTCCCTCCCCGGGAACGAGCGTCTCCACCGGGACAAAGTTCGTTCGAAGTTCCACCCAACATCACGCTACCAAAGTGAGGGAAGGTGATCTAGCGTCGGTGCAATGGCCGACACCAAGCGCCCGTTCAACTTCTCCGCAGGACCCGCCATCCTCCCCCAAGAGGTACTCGCGCGGGCGGCGGAGGCTGTCACCGCGCTCAAGCTCGACGGGCACAGCGCCAACTCTCCGGACATCGGGCTCTCCTTGCTTGAGATCTCTCATCGCGGGGCTCCCTATCAGGCCGTCCACGAGGGAGCGATCGAGCTCGCGCATCGGGTGCTCGGTATCCCAGAAGACACCCACCAGATCCTGCTGCTCCCCGGGGGAGCGAGCATGCAATTCGTCATGGTCCCGGCCAATCTCTCGCGACCCGGGACCCCGGCGAGCTTCGTCGACACCGGCGCGTGGTCCACAAAGGCGATCGCCGAGGCCCGACACTTCGGCGAGGTTCGAGTGCTCGGCTCATCTGCCGACTCGAAATTTGATCATATTCCCACAGTCGACTGGGCCGACGCGGATGGCTCTAGCTTTTTGCACATCACCACCAACAACACGATCTACGGGACAGAGTATGAGTCGCTCCCCGACTCGCCCGAGGGCGTCCCCCTCGTTATCGACGCGTCGAGTCATATCGGAAGTCGGCCGATGTCCCTCGAGCGCGCCGCGCTCGGGTACGCCGGCGCCCAAAAGAACCTTGGGTGCTCGGGGCTGTGTCTCGTGTTCATTCGCCGCGACCTCCTCGACGACCCCGGCGCACCACCGGCGCCCAAGTTCCTCCGCTACGCCACCCACGCCAAGGCCAACAGCTTGTTCAACACCCCCAACAGCTTTGGCGTGCTGGTCTTGAAGTTGGTGTTGGAGTGGGTTGAAGCGCAAGGTGGCGTCGCCGCCATGGAGCGCCTCAACGCTGAGAAGTCAACGCTGCTATACACGACCCTCGACAACTCGAGCCTCTTCGAGGCCCACGCATGCGCGGGCCATCGCTCGCGAATGACGATCCCCTTTACGCTCGGCGGCGCGCCGGAGGGAGAGCGAGACGCCCTCACGGCGCGATTCCTCGCGGAAGCGAACGACGAGGGATTCCAAGGCCTCAAAGGCCACCGCTCCGTCGGGGGCTGCAGGGCAAGCATGTACAACGCCTTTCCCGTCGAGGGCGCCCGCGCGCTCACCTCCTTCATGCAAGAATTTGAGCGGAGAGCGTAGCTCCCATGTCCGAGGAAACCACACCACCGGACGCCCCGGGATGGACCGCCATCGACCAAGCTGTAGGGAGCCTGTACCCAGGTCAGGTCCCACACCAGTTCGCCAGTGAACGCCCCTACGAGCTCGACGGGCAGGCCCCGCTCCCGGCGATCACTGTGTGGTCATCCAAGGCGCCCGACAGCTGGCACTTCGTCAGCTACGGGCTCAGTGAATTGTTCGAGAAGACATCGCCAGAACCATCGGTCAGCGGCTTCGGAATTGAACTGACGCTGCGCGTCCCTCGAGGTGATGCAGACCCGCACCCACCCGTGTGGGGTGTGTCGTTGCTCCAAACGCTAGGGCACTACGTGCTGTCTCGCCGTAAAGGGTTCGACAGCGGCCACACCATCGATCTCGAGGGGCCCATCGATGGATCGAGCGCCCCGCCCTCCGCGCTCACCGGCATCGTGTGTCTGCCAGACCCTTTACTGCGGCAGATCTCCACGCCGTACGGCTCGGTGCTCTTCCTCCAGCTCGTGGGCGTGGAGGCGCGAGAACTTAAGGTCATGGACGAGCTCGAGCTGGAGCGACAAGTCGGTCTCCTCGCGGACATTGACCCGAGCTATATGACCGACCCTCGTCGCGAAAGTTGGCTCGATCACGAAGAGCGCGCTAAGATCGTGCGGCGCTACAAGCTCGGGATTGGACTGGAGTAGCGTCCCCCCCGGTCCGACGCTTCACCGTTTGTCTCGGCACGCGTCGTCCGCAGAGCCGCACTTGAAGCGCACATGAAAGTGCTTGTCGTGTCCCTTGGAGTGTCGCACGACGGCGCGTCCGCTCCCGATGGACTCCGGATACTGGATGAGCGGCTTCAACTCCACCTCGGTCATCCCCGCGCGTTTCGCCGCACGATAAAGCCGGCGCTGCGCGCTGTGGGTCAAGAAGATGTAGACGACCTCCTTGGTGTCGATCAAGGACTTCACGAGACCCCACGTGGCGCTCCAGTCCACCTCTTCATAGCTCTGGGGGAGCGTGCCCTTGAGCCCCGCAACCAGCGGCAATCGAACGTCCACATCTCGACCGGACTGATGGGAGAGGTGGGGCTTGAGCCGCCCTCCCCCTTCCCGACTCATGCTCGCGATCACCACGCGTCCGTCGTAGGCATAGTCGCGCCTAAACCTCGCGATGCCGAGCTGTAGCTGCTCGATGGCATGGGTCGAACCAAAACTGAGCCTGGGCCGGAGCACCATGTAGAGTGACTTGTTCTCCGGGATCGGGGCCGAGCCGTAGATCTTGCCGCGGGCGGGCGCCCCCACACTGCGCGCGCCCTGCTGCACCGCCACCAGCGGTAGGGGTTCGTCCGTCACCTCTTTTTTTATGGTGGCCATGCCGTCGAGCCAGACGATGACAAGATTGCCTACGTAGAGGGAGCGTTTGCCTTTGTACTTTGGATTCCATCGCCGCAGGAGGCTCTGGGACACGCCATACTTGCTGGCGATCCCCGACCATGAATCCCCCTTGACGACCGCGTGCACCCGCCGCTCCCGAGGCAGCGGCACGACCTTGGCGTACACCCTCAAGCTGCGGCCGATCACGATCACCGGTCGCTCGGGGTTGAGACGATTCCAGCGGATAAGCTCGGAGCGCGTCACGCCATACCGACGCGCCACCTTGACGAGAGTGTCCCCCGCGATCACTCCATGCTTGACCCACGTCCGCGTTTTTTTTGTCTCCGCCGCGACCGCGGCAGCCGTCGTCACCGCGCTAGACGCCGCGCGCGTCGTCGCCGATACGTCCAGGGGCGACAGCAACACCGCGAGGAGCGCCACTGCTCCCCCGAGATTCCTCCAGGATGGCGAGACCGGCCTGCCCTGGATGCAGACACCGCCGTGGGTTCTCCGCGCCCGGCGCGGCTGCGCACACGGTGTGCCCCCTCGCTTAGGGTTGCTCCGCGGTCTTCGGGGGCTGATACCCAAACGAGCGCAGGACGTCCTCGAGGATCGCGTCCGCAAGATAGTCACTCCCGGCCATGGTGAAATGAATGCCATCGTCGGCTCTCAGCGTCTTGCGCTTTCCGCGCACGATACCATAGACCTTCAGTTCGCCGTCACTATTCAGCAAATGTGGGGTCGTCTCCATGTACACAGCGCCGGGCCGCGTCTTGACCCGTGACTGTTGAATCGTGCGGATGAGCGCGAGTTTGCGCTCCAGGCTACCGAGACCCATCTTCGGGAGGCCGAGCCAGATGATGGTCCTCCCCGGCGCCCACGTACGCGCCAACAGCTCATTGACTCGTCCGGCGTAGGCGTCGTTCCACGCGTCGCTCTTCCATCGAACTCGCCGTTTGGACTTGCCCGTCGAGGTGAGGTCTTGGCCGTCATTGCCACCCATTAAGATGATGACCACGTCCGGCTCTCGCGCGGCTATCTGATGCTGCGCCTCGCGCATCCAATCGAAGAAGTCGGGCCGCGCGAGCCCCGATGCGCTCTTGCCCTTGCGATAGGCTACCACCCCAGGCGTCTTGTCGAGCAAGCTCTCAAGGCGCACGCCGAAGCCGGTGGCGATCAAGGAATCACCAAGCAGAAGCACCTTGGTAAGCGGTTGTTTGACCGCCGCGGGATCTTCCGCCGGCGTATCGTCAGCCTTGGGCGCTGCCCCCGTCGTGTCGGCGCCCTCAGCCGCCGTTGCAGCTTCAACGGTGGTGCGACCACCGGTCGTCGTGTCGCGCTCCGAGTCGTCCGGTGCCCCCATCGTCTCCGCCGTTCCCGTCGTTTGCGCCGCCCCCGTCGCCCCCGTCGCCGCAGGCGCCGACGGGATCCGCTCACCGGCGGTG
>CALKDV010000069.1 GCA_938084085.1 uncultured Nannocystaceae bacterium | reverse complement strand
GAAATCCGCGGGACGTGCATGCCGAACATCGGCTCGGGGATCGGACCATCCGCCGCCGCGGGAGTCGCGACGACGACAGTGGTTCCCATTAGGGCAACGCTGGCAATTGCAGCGGTCAAGGCGCGGAGCATGGCGACCGCCTTTCACGGTCGAGGGAAGGAACTGTCGAGCCGTCAGATTAACCCAGGGTCTCGAGCTCTGTCTCCAGCGACATCGCCCGGCTCAGGCATTTACCGCCAGGTCTTAGGCCCCGCCTCTACTGGGGGCGAAGCACATACAGGGACTGCCCGTCGGTTTCCCTGCCGTAGACGAAACGGTCGACAGCTAGGCCAGCATCGGCCACGTGGGCCTCGAAATGCTGTCGACGGAATCGAGTGCAGTGCAGGCGACCCTTCCACTCCAGGGGGCCATACCCGGTCGGGTTTTCCTCCCAGGCCGGGACACCTTCCTCGACGAAGCAGGTGAGGAAGGCCCTGCCGCGACCACTGAGCGCCTCACTGATCAGGTTCAAGTAGGCCGCCGTGTCTTCATCGTTCATATGCGAGAAGACCGAGTAGGCGTAGAAGACATCGACGGAGTCAGGATCGGTAGCTAGCGTCCGCTCAGGAAGTCCGGCGGGGTTGTATCGCTCGTTCGCGACGTCCACACATGTAAACCGGTATCCCGGTGCGGTGAGATTCTCCCGCGCCCACCCGATCAGGTCCGGCTGGACGTCCACCCCGTGATAATCCTCGATTCTTCCGCTCGCGAAATGCTCACGAACACCAACAGCGAGGCGCCCCGCACCGCACCCCCAGTCCAACAGCCGAGAACCTTCGCTCAAATCGGCCAGTCGCTCCAGACGCTTCACGTCCCGAACCGCCGTTCGCACGAACGCTTCGTCGTTCTTAAAGTGTTTCCCACCCATTCGATACTTGCCGGGCGGCAACGTCGTCTTTTTCCTCTTCATGCTGGGCACACAACGGACCCTACCGAGATGACGATGTGGTCAAGACCGCTCCGCGGCACCTCATGCGACCAGCTCCACCCAACAAGCCGACAGCGTTCCTTCGGCCCGAAGGTCACGTGCATTCCTGTGGCAGGATGCGGGGGTGGTGTTCGACTGGTCCGACAAGAAGGTTTACGTTGCCGGCCACCACGGGCTTGTTGGTTCTGGTCTGGTCAGGGCGCTCACACGGGCAGGTGCAGGCGAGGTCATCGGGTGGCGTTCTGCGGAACTTGACCTACGCGATCGGGATGCCACGTTCCAGGCATTGCACGAGGCGGCACCGGATGTCGTTATCGATGCCGCAGCACGTGTCGGCGGGATCATGGCCAACTCGACGTACCCGGTCGACTTTCTGCAGGACAACATGCTCATCCAAACCAATGTGATGGACGCCGCGCATGCGGCAGGAGTCGATCGGCTCCTGTTCCTCGGGTCCTCGTGTATCTACCCCCGTCACGCCACCCAGCCGATTCGAGAATCCTCCCTCATGACCGGACCGCTGGAACCCACCAATCAGGCCTACGCGATGGCGAAAATCTCCGGCATCTTCTACATCGATGCCTTCCGGACCCAATACGGCAAGCGCTGGATATCCGCGATGCCCACCAATCTCTACGGGCCTTGTGACAATTTCGATCTCGAAACGTCGCACGTACTGCCCGCCTTCATTCGCCGTTTCCATGAAGCCAAAGTGGAAGGCAAGGACAAGGTCACATTGTGGGGAACCGGGTCCCCGCGACGAGAATTCCTGCACGTCGATGATCTTGCCGATGCGTGCCTGATGCTCATCGACGCCTACGACTCAACCGAGACGATCAACATCGGATGGGGAGATGACTTACCCATCAAGGAGCTCGCAGAGACCGTCGCATCCGTTGTTGGGTTCGAAGGTGAGATTGAGTGGGACACCTCGAAACCGGACGGCATGCCCCGTAAATTGCTCGACACCTCTCGCATTAATGCACTCGGGTGGCGGCCGACAATCACACTCCGCGACGGTGTGGCCTCTACCTATGACTGGTACATCAACAACCACCAGGCGGCGTAGGTCATGGCTGAAGCGGAGGAAGCATTCACCCCTCGCAGCGTCCTGCTGCCGGGGCGCCGCTCTCTTATGGTGCGGCTGACCTGCAATGAAGGCATGCGACCGGCGCTTTTGGATGTCTTGAACTCCTACGCCGATGGACTGGGCGAGGAACCTGGCACCGAGCTATTCGTGGTGAGTTTGGATCCCGATGACGAAACCATCGTGTGGTTGTACGAGATCTTCAAAGACGAGGACGCCGAGAACGAGCACCGGGCTTCGAACGGGTTTCAATCGTTGATGCAGTCGATGCCGCCCCTGTTGGCGTCACCGCCGGCTGTCCTGCGCACCGTCCCGTTGCGGATGAGCATGCAAGAAGACGTCCTCAGTGAGGACTGGGAGTTCTGAGCAACACCCCTCCGCTGCGTGCCTGGTGGATCGCCGGTGGATTCTTCGTCGTGTGGTTGGCCATCATGCTGCCCGGATCCGATATTCCTCCGCCGCGTGGCTTTGTGTGGGTGGTCGCTGGTCTCGCCCTGATCTGCGTCGGGATGGCGTTCGCGATGCCGTGGTTGTGGCGGGTTCGCACTACACGTGGGCTATCCGCGGTGGTGGGGCGAACGACGACGATCGGTGCAGTCGTGGGGCTCGTGTTGGCGGGGGTCTTCGCCGTGAAGGGACCCGGGGAGCCGAGCATCCCACCGATGGATCTGGCCGATTATGCGATCTGGTTCAGCGTGGTCGCGTTGGCTGGTGCCGTGAATGGCGTACTTGTTGGTCTCGTTGTGAGTTGGCTGCGGCCCGTCAGCTGAAGGGTGGCCGTTCGTCGAACTTCATCGATGCGCGGCCGGCTATACGCCATATTCGCGCGATGGAGTCGGAGTCCTCTTCGGTGATTAGGTTGCCCATCACGCGCAGCGCGATAGTCATCAGGAATTTTGAGCGCATACCGACCGGGCCAAACGTGGTCAGGAATCCGGGGACCGTCAAAAGTCCGGCTAAACGACGAGCGATGGAGAACGCCAGGCCGTACTTCTCGCGCAAGATTGTTGGCCACACGGTCGAGTAGTCGGTGACCGCTGGGTCCGCGAGGAATTGCGCAGCAAGGTGACCGGTCTCCAGGCCGTAGTCGATGCCTTCGCCGTTGAGGGGGTTGACGCATCCAGCCGCGTCACCGACGAGCATCCAGTTGGGCCCGGCTACTCCGCTC
>CALKDV010000068.1 GCA_938084085.1 uncultured Nannocystaceae bacterium | reverse complement strand
CGGCGACGGCTGCACAACGAATACCGATTGCATCGGTGACATCAACGGCCCCGTTTGCGAGAACAACATCTGCGTCGAATGCACTCCCTCGCAAGATGTGTGCAACACGGGCTTTTATTGTGACGCAGGCAACTCTTGCGTCTTCGGCTGTCTCGACGACACCGACTGCGTCACGAGCACGGTGGGACCGCTTTGCGACACCACCGCCAATTCATGCGTCGAGTGCACTACGGCGCAAGACATCTGCCCGGTCGGCGAAATCTGCGATCCAAGCAACACCTGCGTCGTCGGATGTGGAGACGACGCGGACTGTGTCAACAGCACGGTCGGTCCATTCTGCGAGACGGGGAGTAACAGCTGCGTCGCCTGCACTCCCTCCAATGATGTCTGCCCGCCCGGCGAGATCTGTGGCGTGAACTTCACGTGCGTCATCGGATGCTTGGACGCCACGGATTGTGTCGGCGCCGCCTCCGGTCCGATCTGCGAGGCCAACGAATGCGTCGCCTGCACTCCCACGGACGACATCTGCCCGTTCGGTGAATACTGCACGGCCGCCAACGAGTGCACCTTCGGCTGCGCCGACAGCACCGACTGCGTCGGCGTGGTCGGGCTCCCGATCTGCGACGCTAACCTCTGCGTGGAATGCACGCCTACCAACGACCAATGCCCCCTCGGTGAATACTGCAACGCCGGCAACGCGTGCGTGGTCGGTTGCCTCGACGACAGCGACTGCAACGGGACGACCACGTGCAACACCGCCACCAACACCTGTGAGGGCTGTTTTGCCGACTCGGACTGCGCGCTCGGCTCTGTCTGCAGCGACCCCGTCAACGGTGGGCAGTGCATCCCGGGATGCAACGCCCAGCAAGCGTGTGCAGGTGCGGACGAGTGTTGCTCCGGGAGTTGCGTGGACCTCAACGCGAGCCCCGACAACTGCGGCGCATGCGGGACCGTGTGCGACATCCCCAACGCGGACGCTGCGTGCCTCAACGGCACCTGTGAACTCGCCAACTGCATCGGCAACTTCAACAACTGCAACGCAGACGACGCGGACGGCTGCGAGACCACCCAGGCCTGTTTGTGCATCCCCGGTGAGGTTCAAAGCTGCTACACCGGCCCCGCGGTCACGCAAAACGTCGGCGCGTGCTCGGACGGAACGCGGGTCTGCAACGCGAACGGCAGCGCCTTCAGCAGCTGTACGGGCCAGACCCTGCCATCTACGGAGTTCTGCGGCGATGACATCGACAACGACTGCAACGGCGCCGCCGACGAGTTCGACGACCCCGACCAAGATGGCTTCCCCATCTGCGATGCGATGGGTGTTCCCGTTGATTGCTGCGAGGACTTCACCTGCGCTGCCGATCCAGCGGCGGTGAACCCTGGCGCCTACGACATCCCCAACAACGGGGTGGATGAAGACTGCTCAGGTTCGGACGCGACCTCCGTCAGCAACTGCGACGCCGGCATCGGAACGCAGCCTGGCGATCTGAACGATCTCGCTCGCGCCATCGACCTTTGCAACTTCACGGACCCGTCCACCAACTTCTGGGGCGTGACCGACGTTCAACTCACGGTCGCGGATGGCAGCGGCGCTCCCGCCAATGACTCCTGGTCGGTGCGCACCGGCTATGGCAACAACATCGATCCCCGCTACGGCGACCGACTGGTCGTGCTCTCCACGGGCACCGCCGCCGATCGCACCGACAACAACCCTGGGTGGTCCGCATTTCAGGACGGGACCTCAATGGGGACCGCCTCGGACTATCCTCAAAACTACGGCAACCCCGCCAAGGCACCTGGATGTAAGACCAACACACCCGGACCGCCAGATCCCAACCCCGCCAAAGACTCCGTCCGACTCTTCCTCGAGTTCCGGGCGCCGTCCAACGCCCAGTCGTTCACCGCAGACATCTACTTCTTCTCCGCGGAGTATCCGGAGTACGTCTGCAGCGCGTTCAACGACTTCTTCGTGTCCATCGTGGAACCGGCGAACCCCCTCAACCCGAACGACCAGAACATCGCGATCTACGACAACGGCAACGGGGTCTATCCGGTGGGTGTGAACCTCGTCCGCGTGGCAGCAGGGCTCTTCACACAGTGCGAGAACGGTCCTACAGGACAGTGCGCGACGGCGGATACCTATAATGACTGCGTCGGCACGGCGGAGCTCAACGGAACGGGGTACGACGAGACCGGAGCCACACCTTTCTCCTGTGGTGTCGATGGACTCCACGGCGGCGCGACGGGCTGGCTGACCATGACGGGCAACGTCTTCCCAGGGGAGATCAACTCAATCGATATGGTCATCTGGGACGAGGTCGACGGGCTGTTCGACTCCACCGTGCTCATCGACAACTGGCAATGGTCGGCGACGCCGGCGCAGCCGGGTGTCCAGCCCGGATAGGTTGTCTTCGAGAGCCTACTTCCCGACGGGGTCCGCAGTCGCATACTGCGGACCCTTGCTCGTGGAGGGGGTCCTGCCGCGCCCGCCGCTCCTGCCGCGGCCAAACTGACGACAACGCCGGTGCCGAACGCTCTCCTCACGCTGTCGCACCGGCATCACCAAGGATTCCTCGGTTCGCCCGTCCGGACCTCGGGTGGTATGGTCCCGGCGTGAAACGTTTGACGATGCTCTCGCTCTTAAAAGTAGGCCCCGCCGTGATGGCGGCCACCCTCCTCGCCTGCTTGCCCGCCTGCACTACGGAACGCGCCACCGACAACGACTCGGAAGGCGAAACCGGAGGGGACGGCGACGGCGACGGCGACGGCGACGGCGACGGCGACGGCGACGGATATGGTGTCGACTTCGATGTGCGCGAGAGCGTCCAGCAAATCCACGTGTGGAACACGACACCCGGAGACGCGCTGGAACTCATCGACCCCGACGGCGTCACCGTGGCGAGCGTCGAGACCGACGTCCAAGGCAGCTATATCTTCCGGGGACTCCCCCCCGGTGACGGATACGTCCTCCGCAACACCAGCACCAATGAGGAGACGATTCCCCTGACCGTGATGAGTTGGGACTCAAGCCAGCCTGAGGGCGACTTTTACGGCGCACAAGGACTCCAGCCGGGGTTCAACTACATCAAGACACGCGACGGCACCTTGCTCTCCGCGTACGTACAGCTGCCCGGGCCACCGGAAGACGGCCCCTATCCCACCTTGATCAACTACTCCGGCTACGAGCCCTCCCGGCCGGGGGCGCCCCTGTCTCTTTCCGGGTTCGACATCCAAGGTCTTTGCCCGAACTACCCGGTCTTGTGCGACGCGCCCAACCACCCCAGCGGCATCATCGGCGGGGTCATGGGCTTCGCCACCGTGGGTGTGAACATGCGGGGCACGGGCTGCTCGGAGGGCGCCTACGATTTCTTTGAGGATCTCCAACTCCTCGACGGCTACGACATCATCGAGACCGTCGCCGCGCAACCGTGGGTGAAAGACAACCGCGTCGGGATGGCGGGACTCTCGTATCCCGGAATCTCCCAGATCTTCGTGGCGTCAACCCAGCCTCCGAGCCTGGCGGCCATCACACCTCTGTCGGTCATGGCGGACGTCAACGGCACGCTCGTCCCTGGCGGTATCCTCAATGATGGGTTCGCCATCAGCTGGGCGGACCGCGTCCTCTCCGGCGCCGCTCCCTATGGACAAGGATGGGAACAAGATATGATCGACGCGGGGGACCCCGAGTGCGCAGAGCACCAGCTTCTGCACTCCCAAGCCATCGACATCATCCAAAAAGCCTACGACAACCCGTTCTACGACCCGGAGGTCGCGGACCCCATCAACTTGAATCTGCTCGCCCCGGACGTCAACGTGCCTGTGTTCTTAACGGGCGCGTGGCAAGACGAACAGACCGGCCCCAACTTCGCCTCGCTCCTCGACAAGTTTACCCAAAGCCCCCTCACCCGGTTCACGATCTTTAACGGCGTGCATCCCGACGGCTACACGCCCATGATCCTCACGGAGTGGTTCGCGTTTTTGAGCCTCTACGTCGCGGACGAGGTCCCGGAGATCCCCGCCGACATTCGATTCTTGGCGCCCTTCTTGTTCGAATCTCAGTTCGGGGAAGCCCTCGACCTCC
>CALKDV010000067.1 GCA_938084085.1 uncultured Nannocystaceae bacterium | reverse complement strand
AGACGATACTACCGGGGGGGGGCTGGTTATTCCAAGGCGCCATGGGGGGGCCACAGATGCGATTGACGTACGGGTGGTATCAACGCTCCGCGGCAGCCGTGGCCGTGGGGCTCTTGGGATGTGAGGTCAGGAGTGGGGCGGTCCACGTGCGCGTGACCGAGGTGGAGGCCTACGCCGGCCCCGAGGACTCCGCGAGCCACGCACGGTTCGATCGACCGGGGCGCAGCAAAACGATGTTTGGTCCCGCGGGCCACGCCTACGTCTACCTTTGCTACGGCATCCACCAGATGCTCAACGTCGTCGCGCACAAACCAGGCGAGGCGGGCGCGGTGCTCATCCGAAGTTGCGAGCTGATTCGCGGCCACGCGCTCGTCGCGCGACGTCGGGGTGAGGTGGTGCGGAGGCTCAGGGAAGGTGCGTGGTTGAAGGGACCCGGAAATGTGGGGAAGGGACTGGGCATCGATCGTGCGTGGGATGGCCACCCGCTGTATCGCGCGGGAGGGCTCACGATTCACGAGGGCGAGGCGCCGTCCAAGATCGGGGTGGGCCGTCGAGTTGGTATCGACTTCGCGAGCTCTGGGGCTCGGCGGCGGCGGTGGCGTTTTGCGTGCGCGCATACGCTGGATGTCACGGCACCCAAACAGCTTCGGATCATGTCACGCGCGCGGGTGCTGTCCACGATCGTTACACCTCGGGACGAGGGACGCTCTCGTTAGAGAGGGCTCAGGCTAGGGAGAGTACACAAACAGCCCGCGCAGGTCCTCGGTGCGCGAGATGGGGGTGATGGTCCCGTTCTTGTCGCGGATCGATGTGGCTCGGAACTGGTAATACATCCCTGCTTCGAGAGGTTCGCCTGCGTATGGAACCTCGACGGGGCCTCCCCCAGATCCGCCGGGGATGTTGCTGGCATCCCACACGATGTCTCCGACGGCGTCATAGACCACAACTTGGTAGTAGTCCTCGCTGGAGTCGTCCTCGAACACAAAGGTGGGTGATTCGGTCACTAGCTCGGGGAGGTCGGCGCCGGGCGATTCTACGGCCAGCGCGGCGGTAACTTTAAACCCCGTGGAGAGGGTGACAAGTTCGCCGGAGGGCACGGTCACCTCGACCACCTCTGTGCCGGCGATGCTCGTGTCGGGGTCGCGGACGAGCCCGTCGTTTTCGAAGGCAGCGAGGACCATGTAGGTGCCGGGTGGGACGTCTTCGATGAGCCATCCTCCGTTGATATCTGGTGGCGTACCGGGGCTGGGAGCGCGCAGTCCAAAGGGGATGGCGCCGCGCTCGAAGACGGGGTCGTACACGCTCTTGGGGATCAGCACGATGCTCGTGCCCGACCCGCCAGGCGCATTGACGATGCTCACGCTGCCCTCAACGCTCCCCGTGGCCAGTCCGTCTTCCGCCTCGAGCATCACGTCGGTGATGTCGGCGTCGGCGACCTCCCGCGACTCTGGGGCGAGCGCGAGGCCGCCCTTGTATCCCTCGATAGTTGCCGTACCTTGGGGCACATCGAAGACCGTGAAATCACCGCTGAGGTCGGCGATGCCCGTGCGGATTACGCCGCCCGCGGCTACGATCACCAACGCTCCGGCCGGTTCGTCAGCGATGACCTCTCCCCCGACGCTGACCCCTGCCGTGTCGCCGGGGTCGCGGGCGACGAGGACGATGGTTGTGGTGGAGTTCTCCACGGCTTGCACAGACGCTCCCGCCGCATCCTCGGTCGTCTGTGGATCGAGCAAGGAGACCGGAATCGCGGGGCGGATGCCGCTCGGGTAGGCGAGATAGCCGGCCGCGGAGGCGTTGAGGGTCACGCTGCTCGACGGATCGATCTCGCCATCTGCGTCCCTCGCGACCGGCACGTACAGCTCGTAGTTTCCGTCGCCGTCGGTCGTCTCCACGTCGGTCACCGGAGCGCCCTCTGCGTTCTGCGCGAAGACGCGTGCGTCTTGGATGGCGCTCTCGTCCGCGGCGTCGATGACCATGCCCCGAAGGACGAGCGGGATGGCGCAGACGTGGCCCGTTTCTGAGTCGGGCGCGGACTCGCAGCTAAACCCGTCGAGGCAGTCGGAGGTGTCCGCCCCGGGATCGCAGGCGCTCCCCGCGTCGCCTCCCGATTTATCCTCCTCTTCTTTGCAGCCGGACGCCACAAAGGCGCAGCTGACCACGAGGGCGAGATTCAGTAACGTACGAGAATAAGCACAAGCCATGAGGGGACTATACGACGGAGCCTTGAGCGTCCGGCACCAATAATTGGGGGGTCGCGGGCAGCCCGCGCGAGAGGCGAAAGGAGCGGACCAGGGCTCGGCGAGGGGGCGCAGTTGCTCGGCGAGGGGGCGCAGTCGCTCGCCGCGGGCGCCGATATCTGGGCACAATTTCAAACAGATACACCGGCAGGGGCCCTCGTCCTGCGGCGACGCCTTCGAAACGGCCGGCGTGCCACGCGTTTGGCGGACGTGCCTGCTACAGTCCGGGCCGTGGAAGGCCCAGCACAGCGACCCCGCAGGAATCGAAAGAGCGCGCCTATTCGCGCGTGGCACCGAGAGAGCCGCGTGGGGAGCGAGCACCTGATCTACCCGTTGTTCATCCACGAGGCCGAGGCTGACGAAGCCATCGCCTCCATGCCAGGGCAGTCGCGTCTTGGACCCGACGGAGTGATGGCCACGGTCGAGCGCGCCGTGACCCTGGGGATCGGGGCGGTGGTGCTGTTCCCGGCCATTGAGGAGAAACTCAAAACTCCACGCGGCGAAGAGTGCAGCAACCCCGAGGGGCTGGTGCCGAGGACCATCGCGGCGATCAAGGAGGCGCACCCCGACCTCACCGTGGTCACCGATGTGGCGCTCGACCCCTACTCCTCCGACGGACACGACGGGATCGTCTCGCCAGACGGCCTCATCCTTAACGATGAGACGGTGGAGGTGCTATGCGAGCAGGCCCTTTGCCACGCGCATGCTGGCGCCGACATCATCGCGCCGAGTGACATGATGGACGGCCGGATCGGTGCGATCCGAGACGCGCTCGATGAGGCCTACTTCAGCGAGGTCTCGCTCATGGCCTACACGGCCAAGTACGCGTCGAGCTTCTACGGGCCATTTCGAGACGCCCTTGATTCGGCGCCCAAGAGCGGCGACAAAAAAACCTACCAGATGGATCCCGCCAACGCGCGCGAGGCGATTCGAGAGCTTGAGCTCGACGAACAAGAAGGGGCCGACATCGTGATGGTGAAGCCGGCGGGACCGTACCTCGATGTAATTCGTCGGGTGCGTGAGCACACGACGCTGCCTGTGGCGGCGTACCAGGTTAGCGGTGAGTACGCGATGATGAAGGCGGCGTTCGAGCGCGGCTGGCTCGACGAGCGCGCCGTGGTCATGGAGAGCCTCTTGGGGATTCGGCGCGCCGGCGCCGATGTAATCTTGACCTACTTCGCGCTTGATGTCGCCCGTTGGCTTCGAGCCGGGTAGCGCGGCCTCAGGTGGCTGCCGCAGGGTTCGTCGCGTAGCGATCCGTCGCG
>CALKDV010000066.1 GCA_938084085.1 uncultured Nannocystaceae bacterium | reverse complement strand
CGTCGCAGGACTCACCTGGGTCTTGAATGCCGTTACCGCACGCCTCGGGAACGCAGGTCGCGCTGCAGCCGTCGCCGGGGTCGTTGTTGCCGTCGTCGCAGCCCTCCATGGGGCCTTGACCGCCGTCGCCGCAGACGTTGGGGAGGCACGCGTCCGTACATGGTTGTTCGGGGCCGTTGAGATCGCCGTCGTCACATTGCTCCCCGATGATCGGCTG
Source organism: uncultured Nannocystaceae bacterium (assembly GCA_938084085.1). Taxonomy (GTDB): domain Bacteria; phylum Myxococcota_A; class Polyangia; order Nannocystales; family Nannocystaceae; genus JAAZXR01. The sequence continues at coordinate 6,076 of CALKDV010000066.1, read as the reverse complement.
GATGAACCCGTCGCCGCAGGCGGGGAAGCGGCACTGAGAGGTGCAGGTGTCGGTCTCGATCTCATTGGCGTCGTCGCACTCTTCGACCCCAGCGTGAACGAGGCCGTCGCCGCAGCGCGCGAGCTGGCAGTCGCTGGTACAGGCAGCGCCGTCGTTATTGAGCGAACCGTCGTCGCATTCTTCCCCGTCATCGATGACGCCATCGCCACACTCACCGCCACCGCCGGTGTCGGTGCCGGTGTCGGTGTCGGTGCCCGTATCGCTCATGCCATCGGTGGCAGAACCTGACTCGGCGCTGTCGCTCGTGAAGGAGCCGCCGTCCTCGAAGGTGTTTCCGATGTCATTGTTGCCGTTGTCTTCTCCGTTTGTCGAGAGCAGCTCGTCCGAGCCCGTAGAGCAGCCGGCGATACAAAGAGACAGTGCGAGTAAATAACGAAGCGCGCGCATTGTGAGGGTCCTAGGGCGAACCGAGGGTCCGCCTCTCGTTCAACTACGGGGGTATGAATCCGTCGGACGAATGGGAGCGGAATCTACAAGGGGGATGCCGGACCTATGGTTTCGACCGTGTGACGGCAGCCCAACAATACAGGACGCATGGCCGGTGTTCATCCCACGGCGATGGCGACTTGTGCCGCTTCCGAGGCAGCCAGCGCGAAGGGAGTCCAAATAGCGGCGCATGCGCCGGTCGACTCCAGAGAGAAGATCTCCTCACACAGCGCGAGGGCATCCTCCCATCTCCCGGCGTCGAGGTGCGCGAGGGCGTCGCTCGCGAGTCGCGGCAGGTCGTCAAGCTCGTCATTGTCGGTCGGCCGCCCGCGCCATGTTGCTTCGGCGGCCTCGTTAGCGCGCCGTGCCCGGTCGAGACCCTTGGCGATTCGAGGGTCGAGCCCGTGCTCCACTCAGTAGGCCTTCGCCATGAGCACGCGGCCCTTGGATGGTTTGCCGGAGAAAATGCAGGTGCCGTCTTCGGCCGCCGGTCCCTGACCGGGGAGAGGGATGCAGCGGATGGTGACCTTGGTCTCCTCCTTGATCTTGGCCTCGGTCTCTGCCGTGCCGTCCCAATGGCACCACGCAAATTGGCTCTTGTCCCCCTTGAATGTCGACTTGAACTGCTCCCAGTCGTCGAGGGTCACCGTCTGGTCGGCCAAGCGGGCCCGGGCCCGCTCCAACAGGGCGTCTTGGAAGGTGCGCAAGCGGGTTCGGACCCCCGAGATAAATTCCTCCTCGGGCAAGAACTCTTTGCCTTCGCCCGCGGCCGTGCCAAGGCGCATTTTTACGCACACTTGGCCCTTCTCGAGATCGCGGGGGCCAAGCTCGATGCGCATCGGCACGCCCTTGCGCTCCCACTCGTAATATTTTGCCCCGGGCCGCATGTCGCGATCGTCGACTTCGACCGCCAAAAAATCTCGGTACGGGCTGTCGTCGTTGGCGATGTCCACGCGCTGTAGCGCCGTCTTGATTCGTACGGCCGCCTCCATCACGGCGGCGCGCTGCTCGTCGTTTTTGAAGATGGGAACGATGACCGCGTGAATCGGCGCGACGCGGGGCGGGAGGATCAGCCCGTCGTCGTCGGAGTGCGTCATAATGAGCCCTCCGATCAAGCGGGTGCTGACGCCCCAGGATGTCTGCCACACGTACTCAAGCTCTCCTCCTTCGTTTTGGAAGCGCACGTCGAATGCGCGCCCAAAGTTTTGTCCCAAGTCGTGGCTGGTGCCGGCCTGGAGCGCCTTCCCATCTTGCATCAACGCCTCGATGCATTGGCTTTGTACGGCGCCAGCGAACTTCTCGCTCTCGGTCTTGACGCCACGAACCACAGGCATCGCGAGGATCTCCTCACAAAATTCGCCATACGTGTCGAGCATGCGGCGGACCTCTTCTTTGGCCTCGGCGTGGTTCGCGTGGGCGGTGTGCCCTTCTTGCCAGAGGAATTCAGTGGTGCGGAGGAACATGCGGGTGCGGAGTTCCCACCGCATCACGTTGGCCCACTGGTTCACGAGCATCGGGAGGTCCCGGTGGCTGTCGATCCACTTGGCGAAGAAGTGGCCGATGATCGTCTCGCTCGTCGGTCGCACCACGTAGGGCTCTTCGAGCTTTTGCCCGCCGGCGTGAGTGACCACGGCGAGCTCTGGGGCGAAGCCCTCGACGTGCTCGGCCTCCTTGGTGATGAAGCTCTGCGGGACGAGGAGCGGAAAGTATGCGTTCTTGTGGCCCGTCGCCTTGAAGCGACCGTCGAGGTCGCGCTGGATCTTCTCCCAGACGGCGTAGCCGTGGGGCTTGATGACCATGCATCCTTTGACCACCTTGGCGGGCTCCGCGAGGTCCCCCTCCCGAATAATATCTTGGTACCACTGCGGGTAGTCTTGCTCCCGGGTGGTGATCTTGCCTCCGCGCTTGTCGTTGCCCTTGCCGGCCATGGCGCGCAGCCTACCGCTGGGCCCTGCGTTTGGAAACGACGAAGGGATGACTCGGAGGCCGAAGCAGCCAGACCCAGGGGCGCGACAAGCGCGAAGTGAGATGGTGCCGCGAGAGGCACGGCTCACGAGGGATTTTAAGCTCGAGGGCCCCGGCAAGAAATGAAAGAGGCGCCCGGGGGGCGCCTCTTCGCGTCGACGGTCGCGGGGCGTCCGCGCCGGACTCGTCTACATCCCAGACGTGCTGTTGGTGCCGCCAGAACCTGGGACGCAGTTCGAGGTGTCGAGGGTGCACGTGACGGGGTCACATGCGAGCTGTCCGCCTCCGGTGTACCCGAGGGTCTCGCAGGTGTATCCGTCGAGGTCGTCGCCGTCGCATTGCTCTGGGGAGGTGATCATGCCGTCGCCGCATCCTGGATTGCCACCTTCAGTGGTGGCGGACGAGCTGGACTCTCCGTCATCGGAGGGGACATCGGCGCCACCATCCGCAGAGGCGGACGCGCCGCTCGTGCCAGAAGCGTCGGCGTCGGCGTCGCCGACTGCCGTGCCGCCATTCGTCTCCTCATCACCCATGTCCATGAATGCGTTGGTGGAGGACGCATCGTCGTCCTTCGCGCAGGAGGTCATTGAAATGCCAAAGGCGAACGCGACGGAAGCTAAGAGCAAGGAGCGCATGGAGGAAGTGTGCCGACTATCACACCGTCGCGTCAAGAACTCGATGGGGAAGCAGGCGAGAGATGGGACACATGCAGCATATTGGTGATGCTGCATCTCATCATTGGGAGGCAGTAAAATGGCAGTGGGAGTCTATGGGGGAATTGGGAGTCTTCGTTCGAGGATCCCCACTGGCACAAGCAAACGGTTCAAAACGCGTGAAAACGCGCGAGTCGCGGGGAGATCGTGGGTGCAATGACATGGACCGAGGCGGCCGTATTGGAGCGGATAAGGCCTCCAACACCGCCTCAATTGCGTTCTTCTCCGCCCGCGCGGCGCGAAGGCTCGGCGCTCAACCGACGACGTCTGCAGGACGCAGCGTCGCGAATTCCGGGGCAGGCTTCGCGAAGAAGTACCCCTGCATGATGGTGCTCCCGCAGCACAAGAGGGCGTCGCGCTCCTCTGCGGTCTCGACCCCCTCCGAGATGGTGGTCGCGTTCATTTCGTTCGCGAAGCCGGAGATGCGCTCGATGAGGCGCTGTTTGACGGGGCGGCGATGGAGATCTCGCACGAGGCCCATGTCAAATTTGATGAACTCGGGCTCGATCTCCGCGAGGGCCGTGAGCCCCGCGTATCCGGATCCGAGGTCGTCGATGGCGATGCGGTAGCCGCGGTCCCGCAGTCGCCCGAGGAGCTTCCGGAGCCTGCCGTAGTCGAGGATTGCTGCTCGCTCGGTGAGCTCAAGTACGATGCTCGACGCGAACGTTGCGATGGGGCCGTCGAGCATTTGTCGCTCGAATGACGGGTCTTCAATGTCGCGCGGGTGAATGTTGAGGAACATCATGCATCCACGCTGAGGGGAGCTGTGCAGGTTGGCGGAGGCCTCACCGGCGACATCCCGCAGGACATGACCGAGATCCCATACGCGGTCGACCTGCTCTGCGGTCGCGAAGATTTTGTCGGGGAAGCGAAAGTCCGGGAGGGTCCCGCGACAAAGCGCCTCATAGGCGACGACGCTGCCCGCGCGGACATCGACGATAGGCTGAAAGTGAAACTGAAATGCCTGGGAGGAGATGGCGCGGTCGAGGAGCTTGCCCTGGGTCATGAGCCTCACCGTCTCTGGTCCCCAGGCGTTCATTTGGGCGGCCTTGAGCGCGCGGGCAAGGTGCTGCTGCACCATGGAAGAACCCTCGATGGTGTGCGTCGATTCGCTGATTCCGTAGACGAGCGACTGCGCCCGCGCGTGGGTCAGGATCTGCGAGAGCCCCGTGAGCGCCTGGTCGAGTGAGACCTCCAAGGCGCCCCTGAAGCTCCGGGTGGAGTCGGTGGCGGGGGAGACGAACGCGATGAGCACGTCGTCTGCGGCGGTCGGCCGGACGACCCCCGCGAGTCCCTCTGCGCTGAGGAGATCGGCCGCGGTCTTTGACACCACGCCAATCACGGAGTCATGCTGGCTGCTATCGCGGAGTTCGTGAACGCCGGGGAGGTGGAGGTAGATCAACCCCATGGTTGTCCCATCTTTCAGGTCGAGTTCCTCCACGATGGTCGCCCAAGATGCATCAGCGGTTAGGAGCGTCGGCACGTACAAAAGTATCGCGCAATTAAGCGATGACTTGAACTTTCGTTTCGCGAAATATCTACATTCCGCTGGCTACAGTTTCGCGCGTCGTGGGCGTTCGCGCGCTCCAGGGTGCGAGCAAAATCCACAGCCCGGCGAGCGGCGCCAGACCGAGCCAGCCATGAAGACCCAGCAGATGGCCCAGGGTCTGCGGGGCGCTGGAGGCCGCGCCAAGCCCCGCTCTCGCGATGCTCGGGATGGCGTGCCCCCAGATCGAGTCCTCATACTCGGGCAGTTCGGGGCCCGCAGAGGCTCCCGCGATGCAATGGAGCAGCGAGACGCAGGCGAGCGCGAGTGTCGCGCTGGGCGCTCGGCGCCACGCCTCTACGAATCCACACACGAGGAAGGGAAGCATGGGGAGACAGTGACGTGGGCCGAACGCGGCCCCACCGTTCCACATGTAGTAGCCAGCGTTGAGGCAGAGGTAGTAGGCGCAGACCGCGGCGATAAAGCACCACAAGCCGCGTTCGTTGGGGGGGCGGCTGCGGAACGCCACGAGGCATCCATAGGCGCAAAGCAAAAGCACGGGGCTCGCATAAAACAGCCCCCTCGAGTTTCCAAAGGTGATGGCCCAGAGCGTGTGGAGACGCGGCCAGCCGATTCCATACTGGACCGCCATACCCTCGGCAAACTCCGAGCGAGCGAGGTGATCGTAGCCCAAAGACAGCGGGTGCCCGAATGCCGCCGTGTGGTACGCGCCGAGGGCGAGGGCCCATGGGATCCCGGCGATCGCTGCGAGGAGCACGAAGCGAGGGCCGCGAAGCCAGCCCGCATAGGCGAGCAGTAAAAGCACGGGCACTCCGGTTGGATACTCGCAAACGACCGCGAGTCCACAGGCGGAGCCCACCACGAGGGGCGACGCCCAGGGCGGCCCGTCCCGTGAAAATTGAACCACGACCCACGCGAAAAAGAGCGCGCCGGCGGCCGGTTGATGTCCGTAAAAGGAGCCCGCGTAGGCGAGCGCGGGGGTGCAAAGTCCGTACAGGATGCACGCCAGCACACCGAGCGTGCGAGCCTGCGCAGAGGGCTCCCATGGGGCCTCACTGCTGGGCGCAGCATCGCTCGTCTCGCGGACACGCATCGGGATGCGGCCATCTGCGAGGTGCACGGTCGCGACGTAGAGGGCGAGGACCCCAAGCAGGGTCAACAGCCCCGCCGAAGCGAGGGCGCAGATGCTGAGCGCGATGTGATGGGCCGGGTTGTACGAGAGCTTGTCGCCTGGCTTGAGTGCGTCGAGTGAGGGGGCGCGACCGGTGAAGGAATCAAGGGGGTCGAGGGTGGCGACGGTGACCTGGGGCATGGAGAGGTGCATGCCGCGACGCATGCCGGCGAAGGCCGCGTAGGCAGGGACCGCTAGAAAAGACGCGCCGGGCGCCTTGTCGGAGTAGTAGTG
>CALKDV010000065.1 GCA_938084085.1 uncultured Nannocystaceae bacterium | reverse complement strand
GGTGTTCGGCGCGAACGCGAGGGTCGAGGGATCTGGCAACGCCAATATGTGCGCGATATGTGCCCGCGCCTTCGGGAGCACCTCACCGAAGACGGTCGACCATTTCTCATCCGCGGCCTCGCACGCGAGGTCGCCCGCCCTCGCGTGACCCTCGAGCGCTGCGTCCGGCCAATAGTGATGACTGTGCGCGGCGAAGTGAAGCCGCTCAGGCGCCGCCTGGAACGCACGGGAAAAGTACTTTTTGAATGAACGCGACATCGGTGGGGCGCAGAGCATAGCCGAGCCCGGCGCCTTGTGTCTCAACGGTCCGCGAGCGGCCAGCACAACGCGCCGGCCCCGACCTCACGACCGTTGTCACAATCCGCGCCACGACCGCGCGCGATGTTCTCCACATGCGCGAGACCTGGTGACCCGCCCTCCCCCTTTAGTAGGGGAGCCCCGCATAAAAGCAGGCGTCGGCGGGGAGGCAGACCCCGCCCGTGGAAAGCTCAGGGACGACGCAGTTTCCAGAGCTGCACATCACGTCCCCAAAGGTCTCATCGCAGCTCCAACCGTCGTAGGCCTTCGCCTGGCAGGTGCCGATCCCCGTATCGCAGTAGGCGCCGCTCTCACATTGCGCCACGATGGATCCCCACACGCAGGTGTCGTAGATGCGCACCCCGTCTGCGGCGCAGGTGGGGACGAAGCCCCCGCCAAAGATCCCGTACACGCACGCGCCGCTCTCACACTCTTCGCTGCTCTCGCACACCGCACCCACCGGCGTAAACGGGGCGCACGCGGCGATCGCCTCCTCAAGGTCGCAGTAGTACGTCGCTGGATCACACAGCACCGGAGCCTCGATTCCGTCGAATTCATTCACATCGACGCACGGGTTGTCGTCCGAGGTGTCCATGGGAACTAACTCTCCCGTCGTCGTGGGATCATTGGCCGCAGACACACAGACCCAATCCTCGGAGAGCGTGTTGAAGATGCAGCGCTCTTGCCCACCGCACAGATCGTCGTCGTCGCCACATCGAGTCGCGTCATCCGCGGTCACCTGACACGCGCCCTCAAAGCAGCACTCATTGGCGCCGCAGGTCCCGCACGCCACGATCGCGCCACCGCACTCCTTGCCCGCGCACTGAAGGGCCGGATCGAACACGTCTTCGCTGCACCCTCCTTCGAACAAAAAGGCGTTGAAGGTGCACTGGGCGAGCTCGTCTGCATCGTCGATAGACACCTGCACCGTCGCGAATCCGCCGCGTTTAGGGGAGCAGTAGCCGATGAGGTACACGCTCTGATTCAGTTGATCGATGCGCGTGGCGATGCTGTCGAACGTGGGAACGATCTCCGCATCGGTCAGCGCAGAGAACGATCCGTCGCGACCAAGCTCGGAGAGCTTGGCATAGTTGATCACGTCACCGAGACCGACCGTGATGACGTTCGCCGCGGTGCGCTCTAGCTCGTCCTGGGCCGTCTGAAGCGGCACCTTCAGCGCCTCGTCATCGCCATCCGACACCACAAGCATCGTCCCGGTGGTCAAGGTGCCGTTCTCGCTGGGGAGTCGCCGAACATCTTGGTCACGATCGAGCTGACGCAAGACCCAGGCGTAGGCGCCGTGAAGATCCGTCGAGAGAGGATCGGGGCCGGTAAATTGGGGGAGTCCATCGAGCGCTGTGATCGCCGACTGTAGATCACCCGTCTCCGCGAGGAAGGTGCTCAGATCGCCATCAAATGCGTAGATGGCCACGCGATACTGCTGGGTCTGCTGGTCGAGGGTCGTCAGCAAGCTCTGCAGCCCGTCGCGCACAAGCGGGAGTTTGCCGCTGCTTTGCACGGAGTCAGAGACGTCGACGGCGATGTACAGATGCGCCACGTACTCGTGAGGGATCACTGTCACGCGCGACTCCACCGCCAAAATGGGCTCGAAGCCTTCGCCTTGATCCTCTTCGAGAATCAAGTCCATATTGTCGATGCCGAGCACCGGATTACCCGAGCAGTATTGTACCGACGTGTGGATCCCTACGGCGGAGCCGTCGTCCACATCGGTGCGGCACTGCAAGGTGCGCATGTTGATGCACGTGAGGTCCTCCACGCACTCCTCGTTTTCGTCGAGCAAGTATCCTTCGTCACACTGACACTCCGCACCCGAGGGGGTCTCCACGCAATCTGCGAACTGACCGCAGATGAGATCGACGCAGGTTGGCAGGTCTCCGTCCCCGGTGGTGTCTCCGTCCCCGGTGGTGTCTCCGTCTCCGTCTCCGTCTCCGTCTCCGGTCGTGTCTCCGTCTCCGGTCGTCTCTCCGGCGGTCCCAGTTCCGGTGTCTCCGTCTCCGTCCCCATCACCAGAGGCATCATCCGCCGACGTTTGGGTGACCGGTGGCGCCCCGCTGGAGGCGTCCGCCGACTCATCCGAGCAACCCCAGTTAAAAGCCAAAAGCGCACCCACAACCAAGGAATATCTAGAATGACGGACCATGGCGCGAGTGTACGACTGAGAGCCCACCTGGACAATCTTTTCGCCGATCCACGCGCGGGGGCGCGACCATCGCTGACACGGGCAACCCGTCGCTCCCTCGGAAGGGGATCAGACGAAACCAGCCGCGAGGTTGTCAGCGCCCCGCAAAGGCTCTTGCAAAGCCCGAAGTTGGGCGTCTACGCCCTCTTTGTCGCAGGCGAGCATTCGCATGGCCGCCGCATACTCCTTCTCGAGCGCCGGAGGTCCGAGGCCGCCCTCGTAGATCCGAATCAACACGTCCGCCGTGGCGATGACCCGTGTAATTAGTGATTTCCGAGACTGAATCGATGTACCGCCCGCCAAGTGCACACCCATGATGATCTCTCCTACTTCCTGGGGGAGACGCCACTTTCGGCACAAGAGCTCACCGAGCCTGTCGTGCGCGGGATAGCCCATTCGCTGCTCCGCGGCGCTGATCGTGATTTGCTTGCGTCTCGCATATTCCCAGAGCGCCCGCGCGTGATCCGGGAACATGGAGGCGAACATCAGCTGGCCAATGTCGTGCATCAGCGCCGGGGTCCACACTTGATTGACGTCATGGAGCTCCGCGGTGCGTTTCGCCAACTCACGAGACACCACCGCGACCCGCACGGAGTGCATCCAGTGGGCCTGCGCGATCGGTCGCATCGCAGCCTTGAACACCGTGGCTACGGACAAGGCCCGCGTGATCCTCACCAACTCTTTAAGACCGAGGACAGCCGCCGCCCGAGTCATGTTGCTCACCCGACCAGGCGCGCCAAAGAAGGGGGAGTTCGCGACGCGGAGCACACGCGCGGAGACCACCGCGTCCATTGAGATCGCCTCTGCGTAGTCGCGTAACCCTGCGAACTGCTCCCGCGACAGCGCCTCAATACGTTCCAATACTCGCGGAGAGCTTGGGAGATCATTGAGGGCTCGGCGTAAGACAAGCGCGGACAGCCGCGGCGCATCAACCACCGGCGTCTGCGCGCGCGCACGACGTGGAGGTGGAGGGCTCGGTGGTTTGGGCATCGGCATACGAATGCTTCGCGGACCCCTCGACTGTAGCACTGGTCGGAGAAATGCCGGGGACCCGCAAGGGGACACGCGAAGAGCCATGTCGCTGCCGCGGCGCCGATCGCCGGCGCCGTCCCCACCACGTCACATTTGTTCACGCTGCGTTCGAACGGAAGGAGCCCGAAGTGGTCCTGGT
>CALKDV010000064.1 GCA_938084085.1 uncultured Nannocystaceae bacterium | reverse complement strand
CCGCGTCGCCGGATCGCGCCATGGCGCGGGCGGCGAGCACCGCCTCACGCATGGTGTTGACGCCCTCGGCAGGGACCACACCTCGCGCCATGTCCAGCATGGCCTCCTTGGCCTCGCCGAGCGCGATGAGGCCGCGACCTTGGGCGCCCAAGAGGGTGGCGAGGGGAGCGAGGTCGTCTCCTCGCTTGGCACGACCGCCCGTGATGAGGACGACGGGGCGCTCAAACCCGTCGAGCATGGCCACGACGCTCGCGACGTTGGTGGCCTTGGAGTCGTCGTAAAACGCGACCCCATCGGATTCCACCACGAGCTGCATACGGTGCGGAAGGCCGGAGAAATCGCGCAGGCCCGCGTCGCAGGCGTCGACGCTCAGGCCGAGATGACGCGCGGCGGCCAGAGCGAACAGGGCGTTGATGGCGTTGTGGCGACCGGCGAGCGGCAGCGCCTCTCGCGGCAGCGTGAGGGCGTCGTCTACTTGAAGGCGTCCACGAGGGTCGAGTTGTGGTCCATGGGGCGCTCCCACCGCGGTGTGGGACCCACCCCACGCCGCGGGCACGAGGCTGACGGTGCGTGGATCCGGGGCGTAGGTCAAGGCGAGCCCCTCGGCGCGCAGGCCACAAAAAATCCGTCCCTTGGTCCGCGCGTAGTGGTCGAGGTCGTCGTAGCGATCGAGGTGATCGGGAGAGACATTGAGCACCATGGCGACGTCGACGGGGGTGGGCGACAGGGTCTCAAGCTGATAGCTCGAGCACTCGAGGACGAGGGCGCCGGGGGGAGCGCCGGGGGGCTCGATGAGCCGCGTCGACAGGGGGACGCCGAGGTTGCCCCCCACAAAGGGGCGCGCTCCCGCGTGTTCGAGGAGATGGCCGAGCATGGCGGTGACCGTGCTCTTGCCGTTGGTTCCCGTGATGAGGACCGCGGGGGTTTCGGGCCACCGCCGGCGCGCGCGCCCGAGGGCGAGGTCGAGTTCGCCGGTGACTTTTGCGTCGGGGCTGTGGCTTCGGGCGAGCGCGCGATGGGGCGCTGGCGGGACGCCGGGGCTGAGGACCAAGAGATCGAGTCCCTCGTAGGCGACGGGCGGAGCGGTGGTCCCTCCGAGATGGCAGGCGGTGAGGGACTCGAGGGGGGAGGCGTTCGGGCGGCTGTCAAAGCCGCGTACCTCATAGCCTTCCGCGAGCAGCAGCGCCGCGGCTGCGCGCCCGCTTGTTCCGAGTCCTATGACCAGCGCACGTCCGCCCACGGGGAGAATCTACCGCAGTTTCAAGGTGGCGAGGGCCACGAGCGCCAAGACGAAGCTGATGATCCAAAACCGCACGATCACCTTGGGCTCGGCCCACCCTTTAAGCTCAAAGTGATGGTGAATTGGGGCCATTCGAAAGACCCGCTTGCCCGTGAGCTTAAAGCTGGCCACCTGCACCATGACGCTCACGGCCTCCAGGACAAACACGCCGCCCACAACGAGGAGGGTGAACTCATTTTTAGAGGCCACCGCCAAAAACCCGAGGGCGCCTCCGAGCGGCAAGGAGCCCACATCCCCCATAAACACGCTCGCAGGGTAGGTGTTGTACCAAAGGAAGCCGATCCCCGCGCCTGTGATCGCGCCGCAACAGATCGCCAGCTCGCCCCCGCCGCGAATGCTCGGAATGTTGAGGTAGCGGGCGATGTCAAAGCCGGCGATGAGGGTGCCGGCGGCGTAGGTGAGAAACAAAAACGTGCCCGCGGAGATGATTACAGGGCCGATGGCGAGGCCGTCGAGGCCGTCGGTGAGGTTGACGGCGTTGGAGGCACCGACAATCACGATGACGCTGAACGCCGTGTAGATGGCGGGATGGAGCACAAACTCGTACTCGTAGAAGTCGAGGAAGGGGAGCGCGAGTCGGTATCGGATGGGCTCTGGAATAGCGTCCGACGCGTACAGCGCCATGACCACGGCGATGGCGATGGCGAATTGAAACGCGAGCTTGAGCTTTCCAGACAGGCCCCCCGAGCTCTTGCGCTTCACCTTGAGGAAGTCATCGACAAAGCCGATCACGGCGTATCCCGCGGTGAGCAGGCTGGCGAGGAGCGTGAAGGTGTTGCTGGGATCTGCCCACATCACCGTAGAGAGCACGACGGCGAAGATGATCAGACTCCCGCCCATGGTGGGGGTCCCGCGTTTCGCGAGGTGGCTCTCGGGGCCGTCTTCTCGGACGACTTGGCCAAGCTGGATGCGCTGCAGCGTGCGGATGAACCACGGGTACAAAAATAGGGTCAAAAACAGCGCGGTCAGCGTGGACAGCAGGATGCGCGTGGAGGTGTAGCGCAGGACATTGAGTCCTGACAGCCACGGGACCGTTTCTCGAAGTCCGTATAGGAGGTGGTACAGCACCGAAGTTCAGCCTAAGCATGAAACGGAACCTGGACGCAAGATTCCTGCCTTGGAACCAGTGAACGCGGCGCCTCGTGCACCTATTCCGCTCGCGGGTGCCTGGTTCCGGCGGACGGAGTGGCGCGCACCCGATCGGCCGAACGGAGAGACGGCACCGCCGAGCCCTCGGGTGCTCGAAGTGGGGGACGTTGCGGGCGCCTACCCGTCGGGGGCCGAGGAGCTCACCGCCAGCCAGTCTCGCCACACCTCGGGGACGCGGCGGATCCCCAGACGCGCCGTGGCGGGCAGCCACGAGGGCTTTCGGGGTGTTGAGCGCAGCGGCATCCGTGCTTCGTGGGGGGTGCGGTTCTTCTTTTTTCGATTGCAGCGGCCGCAGGCCGTGACCACGTTGTCCCAGGTGGTTTTGCCCCCGTGGGCTCGCGGCACGACGTGATCGAGGGTGAGGACGTGCTCGGCAAACTTCTTGTCGCAGTATTGGCAGGTGTGAGCGTCCCGCAGATACACGTGGTGTCGTGAAAAGCGAATCGAGAGCGGCACGTGACGATGGTGGTGCACGAGCCGGACGACGGCGGGACGGGGGAAGACCTCGCTCACCGTGTGGATAAACTTGTCCGGGTGTGCGCGGACCATCTCCACCTTACCGAGGTAGCTCATACAGATGGCGCGCTGCCATGAGACTACCTTGAGCGGCTGGTAGCCCTGGCTCAATACCAGCGTATTCTCGGACACCATCGTACCTGACCAGGGTAGCACGCTTCGGGGGGGACGGAGCTTGGGAGGTTGTTTTGCGCGAGCCTGCGCGGATGATATGGAGGGAGGTATGCAGTGGAGCCCCGGAGAGTTGGCGGCCGCAGCGGGAGGCGAGCTCGCACGGGATGGTGGCGGGAAGATCTCGTCGGCATTTATCGACAGCCGCGCGCCGATCGTTGGGGGCCTGTTTGTCCCGATCATCGCGGCCCGGGACGGGCATGACTTTATCGCCGCCGCCGCCGCCGGTGGCGCACGCGCGGTCTTGATCGATCGTGCGCACGAGGTCCCCGAGCTCGACGGCTCGGTCTCGGTGGTGCGGGTGGAGGATACGCAACGGGCGCTGGACACCCTCGCGACGGCGGCGCGCGCGCGCATCGATGGACCTGTCGTCGCGATCACGGGCAGCAACGGAAAAACCACGACCAGGGCCTATATTCAGGCGGTTCTGGAGTCACACTACGAAAACGTTTTGTGTACGAGCGGGAACCTCAACAACCATCTCGGGGTGCCCTTGACCCTGCTCGGTACGCCCCACGAGCCGAACGCGATGGTGCTGGAATTGGGGATGAGCGCCCCCGGGGAGAACGCCCATTTATCGAAGATGGTCTCTCCAGATGTCGGGGTCATCACGTCGGTTGGCGTGGAGCACTTCGAGTTCTTTGAGAGCGTGGAGGACATCGCAGACGCAGAGTTCGAGGTGGCCTCGTACATTCGTAAATCGGGCAGCTTGATCGTGCCGTGTGATGACGCGCTCCTCGCGACGAGGGCGCCGGGCCGCGCGTGTGAGGGGCTGATTCGCGTGGGTCCGTGTGAGGACGCGAACGTGCGAATCGAGCGCGCGTGGATCGACGAACAGGCGTCGCCGCGTACGCAGGCGAGCGTCTTGCTTGAGGGGGGCCGCGCGCACCGGGTGGAACTTCGCGCGTTCGGCCTGCACAACGCCCGAAACGCCGCCGCCGCCTTGGGGGTGGCGGAGGCGCTCGGGATCCCGCTCGAACCCGCGATCGAACGGTTGGCGGAGGTTGAGCCGGTGGGCGACCGGGGACGGGTGTTTCGCTGCGGTGGACACCTCGTGGTGGCCGATTGCTACAACGCGAACCCGAGCTCTATGGGCGCGGCGCTCTCGAGTTTTGTCGCCCTGCGTGGGTGCTGTGATGGACCCTTGGTCGCGGTGCTCGGCGATATGCTGGAGATGGGAGATGACGCTCCGCAGTTTCATCGAGCGCTCGGCGCGGAGGTGGCGGACCACGGGCTCGACACGTTGGTAGGGGTAGGTAGCGAGGCCGGCCACGCCGTGTCTGAGGCGTCCGCGCGAGGCGTGACCGCGCAGGGCTTTGATCCCTCCGACGTCGAGGAGATCGTCGCGGCTACCGTGGAGGCGCTGAACGTTCGCGAGGGGGGCGCCGTGTTGTTCAAGGCGAGCCGAGGGATTCGGTTGGAGCGAGTGGTCGAGGGCTTAAGGCTGGCGCTCGACGGATGAACTGACGGACCACCACTCGGTGACCGCGTCCCAGACCGCACGCGAGTACATCAGCTGCTGGTGTCCGGTGCGCTCGAACACCTCGAGATGCGCGTGGTCGAGGGAGCCGGACGCGCTGTCGAGATCGACGAGCGCGTCCCCGAGGAGCTTGCGTACCGCGCCCACCTCTGGGGTGGGAGCGTCGCCGAGCAAGCCGGCCGCGACGAAGACGCGGGCGCGCGGAGGGACGACGATGGGGGTGTCGCGCACGCCCTCTGCGAGGTCGGTGATGCTCTCACCCCGCAGCTGAAACAGCACGGCCACGGTCTTGGACCACCCGGTGTCGAGCTCCTCGAGGAGGGACTCGGTGCGCGAGGCGGCGCGCGCGAGGGGGGCGCCGTGTTGGGGCACCCCGAGCAACACCAGCCTGCGGAGGTGTTGGGTCCACGGGGCGTGGGCGCGGTTGATGGCCAAAAGTCCGATGAGGCCGCCCATGCTGTGGCACACCACGGACAGCGGGAGGTTGGCGCCGAGCGCAGGCTCCAACTCCCTCATCCACGCGTCGAGGCGTCGCGCGTTGCTGTGCAAGTCGAGCCCCGAATTGTAACGAAGGTACACGGGGAGCTCACCGCAGTGTTGTTGGAGGTGTCCCCCGAGATCTTCTCGGTCATCCTTGCGCCACGTGAGATCGTCCCCCATGAGGCCGTGGACGTGCACGGTGCAGCCGCAAAATGAGCCGGCGTCGAGTTGGGCGAGGATGCGCTCGGTCGACCACGGCGGACCTCCGGGATAGGCGTGGGCGCTCACCGGTCTGCCGATCCCCGCGGCGTCCATCCTGCTCCCCGCGGCGCCTCCAAAGATTGAGAGGGCGCGGGTCGTGATGTCGCGAATTTTTTTAGTAGGCATGGGAGGTTCTACGTGGATTTTCTGCGCTTCAAGGCCGCGAGCGCTTCGACGCGGTCGTCGAACGGGAGCACCTCATCGCCGATGGTCTGTGTGGTCTCGTGGCCTTTACCAGCGATGAGCACCACGTCGTCGCGGTCCGCATTCGCGATGGCGTAGGCGATGGCTTCGCGGCGCTCGACAATCCGCGTCACTCGGCGATCTTGGCAGCCCGCGAGCATGTCGTCGAGGATGGCCTCGGGTGGCTCGTGTCGTGGGTTGTCAGAGGTGGCGACGAGACGGTCCGCGCCGCGCAGGGCCGCGGCTGCCATCTGTGGTCGCTTGCCACGATCCCGGTCCCCGCCGCATCCAGCGACGATCCACAGGGTCTTTGGGTTGGACGGCCGAAGGACCGCGAGGGCGCGGGCGATGGCGTCTGGAGAGTGGGCGTAGTCCACGTACACCCGCGGGCTGCCGGCGTCACTCGTGACATGCTCGAGCCTCCCTGGGACCACCGCGCGGTTGAGCCCCTCTTCGATCGCGGGGCGGTCGACGCCGCTCGCGAGGGCCATGCCTGCGGCGATCATTGCGTTGTCGAGGTTAAATCCGCCTGGAAGTCGCAGCTTAAATTGGAGCCTCCCTGCGGGGGTCTGCATCGTCGTAACGGGTCCATGGCTCGCGCTGCCGCCCACCTCGATGAAGAAGTCACCGCGGGGTGTGTGGGGCGGCGCGTCCTCGGGGGAGGTGAACGTCCATCGTCGCGCGCCCACCTCTCGCGCGGTCGCGAGGAAGGCCGCGTCGTGGGCCCCGGGACGCGCGCTCGCCATGGCGAGCCCTCCCGCGGCGAGGTGTGTCGACGGCAGCAGCAGCTTGGCGCGCAGGTAGTCGTCCATGTCCTCGTGAAAGTCCAGGTGGTCTTGGCTGAAGCTGGTGAAGGCGACCGCGTCAAAAGACAGAGGGGCGATGCGGCCTTGGGCGAGCGCGTGGGAGGAGACCTCCATGACGAGGTCCGTGGCGCCGGCGTCTCGACCGCGCGCGAGCAGCTGCTGAAGCTCGACCGGGAAGGGCGTGGTGAATTCGCTGGACTCCAGCGTGTCGGCGATCCAGTTGCCGGTGGTCCCGAGTCGGAGGTGGCGGCGGTCGGCGGCGGTGTAGATCGCCGAGATCATGTGCGTGACCGTGGTCTTCCCGTTCGTGCCCGTGACGCCCACGCTGGTGAGGGAGGCGGCGGGCCAGCCAGCGGCGTTGGCGGCGAGGAGCGGCACGATGGCGTCGGGGTCAGGCACCTCGACACGGGGGCCGTGGCGGACCTCCGCGTCCGCCCGCACGATGGAGATCCCGCCTGCCTCGGCCACGGCAGCGACGAATTGATGGCCGTCACTGCGCGCGCCCGCGCAGGCGATGAACACATCACCGCGGCCCACCTGCCTCGAGTCTGACCGAAGCGCTCGCGTCGGCGTCGAAGGAGCACATCCGACAAAGACCGGCTCGGTCGTCGGCGGCAGTCCCTGCAGCAAGGTGGCGAGCGTGGTGGTCACGATGTGCAGTGTATCGCCAAAATGCGCCCCGCGTGCGCGGGAAAGACGGCGACACGGACGGGGTGTGTGGTGGTCTCCGGCCGTGGCATCATCGACGCGATGGATCCCGAGGAGCTACGGCGCGAAGGTGTTCGCTTCATTGAATGGTTGGCCGACTTTCACGAGCGGGTAGA
>CALKDV010000063.1 GCA_938084085.1 uncultured Nannocystaceae bacterium | reverse complement strand
CACCGTGGTGGCGTCGCGTGTCACTCGCCGCGCCTCATGGGTGCTCCCCGCCAGGTCTCGTGTCCCTTAAAAACGCAGATGCGCTGGGTAGCCGGTCACGCATGAGCCAGACCATGATGCAAACTATCTGAGGGCACTGCGAGATCCGCATCCCGCGAAGCGTCCTTGGGAACGTCGAATCGCGGCTGGGGCCGCGGAGGGGTCATGCAAGCCCCCAAGGACGAGACTTCGGGGCTTCGAAATCGTACCAGCGCTCAACATGAAGACCTGCGCGCCGCCAGTGACGTCACGAAATGACCACACCGATTAGTTGATCTGCCGCTCGAAGCCTTCCCAGTACGGCGCCCGCAGGAGGAACTTTTGCAGCTTTCCTGTCGCCGTTCTCGCCAGCTCGGTCCGAAACTCCACACTCGTCGGACATTTGTAGTGGGCCAGTCTGTCCCGGCAATGGTCGATGAGTTCCTGGCCTGTCACCTCAAGGCCTGGCTGGCACACCACCAAGGCCTTGACTGTCTCTCCCCACTTTTCGTGGGGAACACCGATCACGGCCACCTCGGCGACGGCGTCGTGGGAGAACAAGGCGTCCTCAACCTCGATGGAGGTGACGTTCTCACCGCCCGTGATGATCACATCTTTCTTTCTGTCCGAGATCGTCAGATAGCCCTCCTCGTCCAGCGACCCGCCGTCTCCGGTGTGGAACCATCCGTCCACGATGGCCGCCTTGGTCGCCTCGGGTTGCGCCCAGTATCCTGCGAGGATGGTGTTGCTTCGAGCGAGAATCTCACCGTGTCCGTCAATGCGGAGTTCGGTGCCAACGGAGGGCGCACCGGCGCGCCCCAGCCGTCGCGCGCGCTCATGGGTGGAGAGATGGTCCCACTCCTCCCGACCGCGATTAAAGGTGAGCAGCGGGGAGGTCTCGGTGAGGCCGTAGATCTGAATGAACTCCCAGCCCAGCTCAGTCTCCACGCGCTCGATGGTGGTGGTCGGTGGTGCGGCCCCGGCAACCACCACTCGAACACGCCCATGGCCGGGGATCGGACCCTCCCACTCTCGCGCGGCCTCAAGCACCGCGTTCACAACGGCCGGCGCGCAGTTCATGAGCGTGACCCCGTGCGCCTCGACGCGACGAAGAATCTCCGCGCCGTCGATTTTGCGAATCACAACCTGTCGCACGCCCATGCTCGCGAGCACAAAGGGCATCCCCCAGCCGTTGCAGTGAAATGTCGGCAGGGTGTGGAGATACACGTCTCTGTCGCTGATGCCGAGATGCAACCCGAACGTGACCGCGTTGATCCATAAATTCCGATGAGTGAGCTCCACCCCCTTCGGTCGAGCGGTGGTGCCGCTGGTGTAATTGATGGTCGCGGTGCTGTCCTCGGGAATCTCCACGGGCGGCAGCACATCGGCACCCTGATGCAAAAGCGCGTCCGATTCGTCGCCAAGGATCACCTTCCGTTCACATGTCACCCCCTCCATCGCGTCGGCAAGCTCCGGATCCACGAGCAGCAAGCGGACACCCGAGTGTTCCACAATGTAGCGAACCTCGGCCGGGTTAAGGCGGTAGTTGATCGGCACCAGGACCCGCCCAGAGGCAGGAACGGCGTACAAAGCCAGCAACAGTCGGCTCGCGTTGTGCGAGATGATGCCCACGCGATCGCCCACGCCGATCCCGAGTTTCTCCAGGTTGAACGCCATGCGCAGACTCGTGGTGTGGAGCTCGCGGTAGCTGAGTGTGCCCAGTGGACTCGCCGGTTGCTCGGGCTCATCAATGATCGCGGGGCGATCTCCATACACGAGCGACGCCCGATCCAAAAAGTGACGAATGTTGAGTGCTGTTTTCATGGCGATCCTGGGGCTGCCGCCCATGGTAGCCGACGACCCGGAGGAAACCAAAACCCGAAACCCCGAACCGGAAACCCCGAACCGAGGGTCGTTTGCGAAACCCGAACCGAGGGTCGTTTCGGCGGGGTTAGCGCGCGAAACCCCGAAACCGAAACCCGAACCGAGGGTCGTTTCGGTGATGGAGTCGGGACCTATGAGCTTGTTGTCGCGTGAACACAACGACCGTGGGCGGCGGCTGAAGAGCCTAGCGTGACGCTCTCGCCTCGCGTCGGCCTTCGGTTGTTGAAGGCTTCGCTTGGCTCGACTGGGGTCGCGACCTCGGGCCGCAGAGGGAAGATCGGGGGTCGCGATTAAGCTCGCACCCGAACGGAGGATCGTTCGGGTGCGAGGACGCTGCCTTCAGTGCTCGTCGACGCGAGCGCAGTTGCGACGGCTGCACGGCGAGGGCGCGAGGCTCATGCTGCTAGCCGCAGGCGCTGGCGATGGCGCCGCCCACGACCCCACCCGCGAGCATCCCAAGGGGCGTAGACCAGCTGAACATCATGCCCACCGTGCAAAATGCACGTCCGTCCGTATCCCAGGGCCACGCAGATGCACCAACGTCGACGTCATCCTCGAGCAGATCGAGGACCGAGGGTCCGTTGGCGCTCCAGTAGCGCGATGACGCCTCGAACACGCTGGCCGTACCGAGCACGCTGTCCCTGGCTTGGCCCGTCAGCGTCGCCTCTGCGCTGGCGCGCAGCTCATCGATGGCGGCGTCGAGCTCGTCCTGGTTCATGGCTTGCGTATCCGCCTCGAAGAAGGTGCGCAGCAAGTCGTAGGCTTTCGGCTCGCAGCTGTTGATGGCCGCGGAGGACTTGGGAGATGACTGACACTCGTAGTCATCGAGGTCGATCTGTTCGTCGATGGAGAGGCGGCTGCGCTCCATGATCTCGGGGAGCTCAGGTCCGATCACCGCCATCAATTGTGGATCGTATTTCTTTGTGAGCCACCGGGCGGCCGCCAAGCGTGTTTTGTCGTCGATTCTCCCACCACGTCGCTCGATGTCGCGGAGGACATCGAAGAACTCATCGAGCAGCGAGTTGTGTGCGAGGCCGACGTTGTCCACGGTTAACGCCTCCGGCGGAACGTCTGGGAAGGCACCGAAGAGCGTGACTGTGTTCGCGGCGCTACAAGGCGCTTGCGCGAGGCTCGCTTTTTGCTTGGTCACGGGAGTGACGGGAGTGACGGCCCCCATACATACAGTTTGTATGTCGCAGGGCTTCACAAAATTGGGGTCGGGCATGACGGTTTTGCCGCCGGCCTTCGAGTTTTTCCCGGGCTCGGCCTCCGAAGGTCCAGACTTGGACGAGGTGGTCTTCAGGTTTTTTTCGACTGGCTTGACGGTGGGGCCGTCGTCCCCGGCGCCGTCGGCCACGCTACATTCGAAGCCAAATTCGGCCTCCGTGATCCCTCCGTTGACGATGTCCGCGACGCCACCGTGGCCGTCGCAGGCGCTGGAGGCCGAGGCGATCGACTCGGTGCAGTCGATCTGCGTACCACCGACCGCGCATCCGTATTGGGTGCCATCTGCGCACTCGATGACGAGGTAGCCGTTGCTACAAACGAGGCCGGCGGCGCTGGCTGGATTCGTGAGCAGGCTGACTCCGGCGAAGAGCGCGACTCCGGTCAGGCTCGAAAGGAGGGAACGATGAACTCGATGAGTGTGTGTCATGGTGCTAGATCCCTTCTCGGCATCCGGAGATTTTGAGAATTTTTGTTCGCGGATCGAGGATCGAGGGCTCGCGGATCGCGGGTTAAAAAACCAAAACCCGAACCGAGGGTCGTTTCGGCGGGGCTCGCGCGCTGCTTCAGAGTTGACGGTCGAGCCAACACACGCACTCGGTGAACATGCCCGGCACGGCGCTTGCTTTGTCGTCCGGACATGGTCGCGCGCACTACCTCGGTCGGCATCGAAGGCGTCGATGGATATCTCATCACGGTGGAGGCCGACGTCGGCCCCGGCCTGCCGTGTTTGCAGGTGGTGGGCAGCGCGGCGGGAGCCGTGGCCGAGGCGCGCGAGCGGGTGCGTTCGGCGTTGCGGCACCTGAGCGTACACGTACCGCCGCGCCGACAGACGGTGAACCTCTCCCCGTCGGACCGCCGCAAGGACAACCCGGGCCTCGACTTGGCCATCGCCGTGGCGTTGTTGGTGGGCCATGACGCCTTGCCTCAAGAGTCAGTGGAAGGGGTGATGCTCTGGGGCGAGCTCTCGCTCGACGGCGCGTTGCGGCCGGCGGCGGGGACGCTGGTGGCCGTGGACCGGGCCAGACGAGACGGTCTGCGCGCGGTGATCGTACCCGAGGCCAACGCCGCCGAGGCTGGATTGGTCGAGGGCGTCGAGGTGTTCGCCGCGCCCTCGCTGCAGGCGGCGCTCGCCCATCTTCGCGGGGAGGTGCCCTTGTCGCCCGTACCCGCGACGCCGCTCTTGGCCCGCGCGCAATCCGACGCCCGTGACCCCGTGGACCTGGCCGACGTGCGCGGCATGCCGGAGGCGCGGCTGGCGTTGGAGGTGATGGTGGCGGGCGGGCACAATCTGCTGCTGCACGGCCCGCCCGGCGTGGGCAAGACCATGCTGGCGCGCCGCGCGGTCACCTTGTTCCCGCCGCTTGAACGTTCGCAGGCGCTGGAG
>CALKDV010000062.1 GCA_938084085.1 uncultured Nannocystaceae bacterium | reverse complement strand
ATATGCCGATGGACTCGAGCTCCAAGCGCCGATCTCACCGTCGGCCTACGACCCAACCAAAACATCCACCGCGGCCTCGGTGTCCACCACTCCGATCGCGCCCTCCGGATACCTCTTCGCCGCCGGTCCCGTCATCAAGGATCGCCTCTGGCTCGGGGGCGGCCTGTACGCGCCCTACGCCGCGGTCCTCGAGCTCCCCGGCGACGGCGCCCAACGCTGGCAGGTCATCGACGCCACCTTGCTGGTGTCGCAAGCCATGTTCAGCGTGGCCGTCCGCGCCCACGATAAGGTGTCGTTGGGGGCGAGCATCGGCTACGTGGGCACCCTGCTCGAGATGCATCGCATCCAGGATTTCGCTGCCCTCGACACGCTGGGCGACGCCCTCGCCGCACCCCCGATCAGCCAACCGAACAGCCTCGGACCGAACGCGCCCACGGAGGTCCGTGAACTTGAGACGCTGTCTCGACCCATCTGGCTCCAGCGCACCATCGGGCACTCCGTGACATTCAACGCAGGCATCGTTGTGCATCCGGGCAATGACGTCGACCTCGCCCTCAGCTACCAACACGGCACCCGGGTCCGCGCCAAAGGGCGCTTTGTGCTCGACATGGACGACCCCTTCTTCACGACCGATCTGGAGGCGCAAGGGCTCGACTTTCCCGCCCGGGTCAAGGGCACCTCTCGCGTCAACTTTCGACTCCCTAAGCGACTCACTCTGGGAGTCGGTGGTCCCGTCCACCCGAAGGTACGCCTGGATGGAGTGCTCACGTGGAGCAGGTGGAGTGACCTTGAGGCGTTCGACATCACCCTCGACTCCAAAGACTTTGAGCAGCCCGCCTTGGGGCTCGGCCCCCAGCAGTCCGCGGTGATCGTACGGGACTTCAACGACGCCATCGACGCCAAGCTGCAGGTGCGCGGCGCGGTAGGACAAAGTGGTCAAATTTTGGGAAGCGTGGGATATGCGTCGCCCGCGGCCCCCTCGTCCCGGGTCGATGTCATCACCCCGGACGGTCATCACGTGATCGCGTCCGTCGGCTACCGCCAGCAGCTTCCCCGCCAGCTCGCCCTCATCCTCGACACCACGGTGAACTATATGGTGCCGCGGCGTGTGGAGGACTCGGTCGCGGACCTCGCCAATGGCGAGTATCGCTTCCTCCTCGCCGCCTTTGGCGTCCACCTCCAAGCCACCTTCCCCAGCCCCTAGGCGCCAACGCGCCCGCTCCACCTCGATCACATCCCCCGGTCGACGTCTGGTGGCTTCCCCATAGCGTCCACCTCGCGTCCGTGCCACCATGGGAGCGTGCATGTGGAACCCAAGGTGGAGCAGCGGGCGATGCGGCGTCCCCCGTCGCGCGTCGCCGCAGCGCCTCGGTGGCGTTGGACGTCCTCGGGTGTGGCCGTCGCCCTCACCTCGCTGCTAGTTCCCGGGTGCATGGAGGTCCCCAATACCCCGTCATCGGACGACGAAACCGCCGTGCTCGCGGTTGATGAATCGCGGGTGATTGAGCTTCGCTATAGCCGCTTCGACGTGGAGGGCTTTGAGCAGCGCCTGTCGCTCGACGACTTGGCGGCCCTCCCTCGCCCCGTGGTGGACCAAATTTGGCTCCTCGACCTCGATCTCTTTCCCCTCACCCAGGCGGCGCTCGAGAAACTCGCTGCCCTGTCTCCTGAGCAGGCGGATTTACTCTCGGTCCCCGCCCAAAATCTTCGGAGGCTGATGACCATGACCCCCGACAACGCCGACCTCGACGGGACCTCGCTCGGTCCGTTGATCGCGCTGTCGGCCTCGGTGGGCATTCCGCCAGCGCGCGCCCTCGCCAACCTCCTTGGAATCGGCGTGACCGACCCCCTCGCGCCAAGCGACGTCGCGGCGCAGGTGTTCGTAGAGCAGCTCGTCGCCACCCACCCCAACGCGCAGTCGCGACCGGGCCCCATCGACGCGGCGCACCCCGACGGCATCTACCCCGTTGAGATCGGTCATATCCCGGTCACCCTCGGTGACGTCGTCGATCAGTTCAGCGGGCTCGCCGATCGCTTCGGCCCCACGGATTCGCACCCGGGCGTCGTCACCAACGCCGACGACATCACCTTCGCCACCGACGACTTCATGATGTCAGTCAAGGTCACCGCGAATGTGCTCCCCTTTCGCGGCGTCGATCTCACCAACACCTCCGAAGGCGCGGTGAATTCGGTGCCCGCACAGTTCGATGGTCTGTTCGATTTTGAGGACCCAGACTGGATGGCGATCACCGGCTTAGCGTCGGATCCGGCAATCGGTGCGCTCACCATTCGAGTCACCGAAGATCCGGCGTTTATCCCGGGCGGCACCTCCAAAGCGCCCCAAGGGCAAGGCGACTCTCCCGCGTGGACCCTCCCTCCGTGGACGTTTGAGTCCATCATCGTCGAGGAGTCGCGCCGGACCACCACCGCGATCCCAGCCCACTGCGACACCTACGAGCTCGGTACGGGCACGACGGCCTTTGAAGCCTGCATCGACGACGACGGATGGACAACCCTGACCACCTTCGCCAACCTCGGCATGCCCCCGGTGCCCGCGTATCTATGGGACTACGTCCTCGAGATAGCGCAAGTGCGACTCCATGACGGCGGCCTCGCAGAGGGAGAGGCCACCGCAGACCTCGCCTTGTATGACGTGC
>CALKDV010000061.1 GCA_938084085.1 uncultured Nannocystaceae bacterium | reverse complement strand
AACGGGGCAGGCCTCGGCTTCCTCCTTGGAGGTGGCAAGCTGAACTTCGGGGGGGTCGCACAAAACCTCGACGGCGACTGCGCCGACGGAAGCTGCGGTCCAAACCCCGGCGTCCCGAGCAACCCACCGTGCGATCCCAACACGGATATCCCGCCGCCAGACGTGACCTACACGATCCCGTTGACCACCTCGGAAATCGAAGGCTTCACCCGCGTGCAGATCAACGCAGCGGCGCCTCCCGTGCCGCTTCCCTAGAGCGTGCAGGGGGCGCCCCGCGAGGGGGTGAGGTGGGGCGGAGGCGTCCTTGGGAGCAAACTGCGCACCGGCGTCTGGCCCGCACCTGCGGAGTTTAGGGATCCTCCTCTACGCGGGATCCCTTGATCGCGACATGAAATTCCAACCTGAGTGGAGGGCCACCGAGTTTTTTCTCGGGAGTCGCGCAGTCTTCATTGATATTAGTGTCATTGAAATTTTTGATGATTTCGCATCTTCGACTGCAGACTCCGAATCAATCTGAAACATCTCAGTTGAAACATATGTGACCTTCAACCCAAACTTTTCACGCCTATTTAGAAGTTTGGACCGTCTGCGGAGGTGCATGTCTTCATCATGGAGGTGAGGCGCGCAGATGTGATGAGACGCGCATGCGCGGACTAAAGCCGTTGGGGAGAACGGGGTACGTTTTGTCGGCAGCGGTCCTTCGTTTGGCCGTGGATGCCACACCGCAGTTATGCCGTCCCGCCGGTATGAATCTAGGCTGCACATAAATCCTACTTCGCATCCGAAACCCGGTCCCACGATGACGTCTGTCCAAAACCCTCGCACGTCCGACTCTCCACAACTCCCAGCTCATGGCGGCCGTCGCCATCAGTGGCGTCGGGCTGCACGCTTTTGCATGCACCTCGCGTGCGGACTGACGCTCTTGTTTGGCTTCAGTCTCAGCGGCACCTCCCAGGCGCGACTGCACGCGTACTACGTGGTTCAAAATGTCAGTCTTGGAGGGATCACTCCGCGAATCCTGTTCGTGTTGGACACCTCTGGATCGATGACCTCTCGCGCGCAGGCGAACCCGGAGTGGTGCGATTGGAACGAATGCGAAGATGGTGATGGTGCAGACCTCAGCCGGATCGCTGCGGCCCGTCGCGCGCTTAACGAGGTGGTGTTTGACTACAGAGACCAGGCTCGCTTTGCGTTGATGAGTTTCTCGAGGCACTCGGCTCCGGAGAAGGCCGCGGAGGTTCCGGATGACTGCGCAGGATCTTCCGCAGGCGCTCCTGGGAACCCGCGTTTCGCGTGGACTCCAGGGTACCTCGACAACCTGTTCTTCAACTTCTTTTGGGGCTACATCGACTACTGGTCCTGGTACTTCGGCACCAACTATACCTACGACGATCTATACGACTTCGGGCTGTTCCCTGATCTCGAGACCATGGGCAGCACCTTTGGATGGTGGTTCGGCCAGTACCTCATGCCCTTCGACCAGATGGGGCAGCGGGGCACATGGCGCCTTTGCGGCGACAACCGACCCCACCCGTATATCCGTTGGGATGACGTCAACGGGCCCTTTGGCGCCGGTTCCATCGTGCCCAACTCTCCCTCCACCGTCGATCTCGGCCCCGCGCCGCTGTTGAACTCGGCGCAGCGGGCGAACCCCGGAAACGCGTACCGCCGCGTGGCATGGTTCCCGCGGTTTATGGGTGTTCGTGTGAACCTCGATCACACCGATGAGCTCGATCGACTCGATCTTTGTTCCGTGCGCGGAGACTACGGAGAACGCGGGACGAATAACATCACCCCGTGTTTAACGGGCTCGAACGTGGGGACCCTCAACCCCGAGGTGTCCGGTCATGATTTTTATTACTGGCCCTACGTTGATGGGTTCCCCGGCTACTCGGGGTACTCGGCGGTTCAGCGTACGACCTTCGACGAGATCTACGGGGGCCTGTCCAACAACAAGAAGAACACAGCGGCGAACAACTGGAGCGACGTGCTCGGGTGGGTGTGCAACTATTTCGGCGAGCCGTCGAGCTGTAACAGCTTTAACACGGGTGTGCTCCGGATCGGTGGGGAGTTGATGGGGGTGCAACGTCAACCCAATAACCTAATCAATGATAAGTCCGAGCTGTTCGTGCCGTTTTACCAGCCTGGGGTGGTGGCGGGTCTCACTGCTGGGTACATCAAGTATGACGAGTGGTATCCCATGACAAACGACGAGGCCTCCGACGTGCTGTTGGGCCTGACCTCTCGTATGTCGGAAGGTGGCATGGACGTGGCGGGGACGACCCCGTGGCTGCAGGCCATCGGCGAGACCAACAGCTCGGCGCCGGTCGTCGCCAACAGTCCCTTCTCCAACGGCGGGACCATCTCCAAATACATCGAGTGGGTGCGGACTGTGGAGCCGGCGGATGTGTGTTCACCCATCGCGACCGTACTCATCACGGACGGCGAGCCCACGGACACCTCCGGGAGTCCGCTGTCGTCGCAGTCGTGGAAGAAGCTCAACGGAAACCTGGCCGGTCTGCGTAACGATCGCGACTCGAAGGTGTACGTGGTCGGGTTCTTCATCGACCCGAGCTCCAATAACCCCGCGGGAAACCCCGCGATCAACGACATGGCCTGCGCGGGCACCGGCGCGGGAGACACGAACAACATCAACCCGTGCACGGTCGCCGCGTCCGACGCCCATAATTTCGACACCTGCCGCGATCCCTCGGATCCAGAAAACGACTGCGCCTTTTTGGCGGACTCGCCCGAGCAGCTGGCGCTCGTCTTGACACAAATCGTGGAGGGAGAGCTCGCCATGGACGTCCCCGCGGGCGGCGGGGCAGCGGTGAACACCTTCGGGACCAGCGGAGGCGGCAGCGAGGGAATCACCCAAACCAACGTCGCGGCGCGGACAGAATGGCCAGCCTGGAAGGGCCACGTGGAGCGGGAACTTTGCGACGATCAAGTCGAAGATCCTGCCAACCCCGGCACGTACATCACGGCGCCTTATTGCCTGCAAGCGACCTTTGATGAGCCTGAAGAGGCATTTGGACCTTGCCCGCAGTCGCGGCAGTGGGACGCCGGTGAGTGCTTGGAGATGACAACCTGGTCGGATCGCCGCATCTACATCACCGACGCGGCCAACGACACCCATGAAATCTACGATGGCACGACGGCCACGTCCGCGTTCATCGACCAACTCAACGCGCCCGAACTCGCGATTCCCGGGGCGCCATTTGACGTCACGTCGGCCACGCCCATCGCCGAGTTCATTATGGGGAAAGACTGGAAAGACGGATGGAAGCTCCCCGGACTTGCCGCGTCTTCCCCGATGGTGGTGCGTCGCGTGCCGGAGCCGGATCCACAGTTTGCGCCGTCCGTGGGGATCAGCGACCCGCACTGCGCGGGCCGGCTGCTTGCCTCGCCGGAGGAGGTAGACAGTGATCTCGTCACCTTTGCGGAGGAGGCGTGGGATCCCGCGCTCAAACTCACCAGCGGGTTCACGAGCCATTACGAGTACCAAGAAGCTGTGCTCATCGGAGATGACCTCGGTCTGCTGCACGCCTTTCAGTTCGACAGCGGGAACGAGATGTGGGCCCTGCTCCCTCGATTCTCCCTCGCCGCCGCGGTGTCGGAGTACGCCTACGGAGGCGAGGAGATGGGGCAGCCAGACAAGCTCGAGGATCACGTCTACGGCGTGTCGGGCACGGTCAATCACGGCTGGGTCTACGACGACAACGCTGGCAGCTGGCGACATCTCGCCGTCGTCGGGATGGGCGAAGGCGGCAAACACCTCATCGCGATGGATGTGTCGCACATGAGCCCGGCGTCTTCCGATGGACCCGTCGAGGTGTTGTGGACCAGCGACGACGCGGGCCTCAAGTCATTTTACGAGCCGACCCTTGGCGAGACCTGGGCGAGGCCCGCGCTGACCTATCACATCGAAGATCTCGGGGGACGGCCAGATTCTTGGCTGGTGTTTGGCTCGGGCTATCCCGACGCAGCGCCGACGAGCAGCTGGCAAGGCCGACGCCTTGTGGTCGCCGATGCCCTGACGGGCGAGCCTGAGGAGTACGCCGACCTCCCGATCCCGACGCAGCCGGCCTATGAGTCCATGTTCGCGGCGGTGGTGGACACCGCGGTGGGAACCCACTGCGTGTCGCGTTTTTGGGGCGAGGCTCAAGAGACCTATATCGCCGATCCAGCGGGGCGGCTGTTTCGTTGGGATCTCAAGGAGGGCTTCGCACACGAAGCCGACAGCGGCAGCGGGCGCTGGAACACGAACAGCGACATCGCGATGCCCGTCGCGACGTTCAGCGCGTGTGAGGCTTCGAGCGCACCGTGCAATATCTCCAGCGGAAACTTCGCGGATCCGTTCTTGTTCCCGCCCGCGGTCGTCTCCATCAATCGGATCGACGAGATTCCGGGGAATTCGGGCTCGGGCATCGGTGATGACGACCAAGACCAGTTCCTGCTCGCCATGGTGAGCGGGAGCCCCTACGACGACACGCTGGACGCCAATGACACCTCGGTGGATTTTCACCCAAGCATGTACATCTTGGTGGACGACCACCGGGGAGTAAACAAGCACGGGGGCTTTAACATCCCTACGGAGATCGCGAGGGTGCCTGTGGGATCCAACGCCACCTTCATGCGTGAGGTGCTGACAGACGTGACCCGAACGCGGAGCTTCCTGCCGTATCCGACCTTCTCACCCTCTGCGGCCACGCCGTGCCCAGGGAGCTCCTCCTGGAACGCAACGACGAGCCGCTGCGTGGACACGGACACCTTCAGCAAGAGGACGCGGCCCATCCGAGCGCCACGGATCTCGGTGACAGGGCTCAACAAGCTCACCGGATGCAGCGATCTCGATGACCCCACAACCTGCACCGGCTCGGTGCTCGAGACTGGCGTGGAGGTCTACACCATCGAGTTCACCGTCTTTGAGTCGGGCACCAACGCCTGCGAGCCCGGGTGGTACGACCCCGCGGAGGAGATCTGGCACTTCGATCAAGGGGCGTCGTACAAGCTGAGCTATTCGCTGGCCGTTCAAGACGCGTCGGGCTTTGATCTGATGGCCGGGACGAGCCTCAGTTACCTCGACAACTCTGGTGCGCTCACGTTCCTCGGGGTGCAGCAAAACCTCGACGGTGACTGTGCAGACGGGAACTGTGGACCTGTCCCTGGTGTCCCGGCGAATCCTCCATGCGATCCCAACGATCTCGCGCCTCCGCCGGACGTGACCTACACGATTCCGCTGACGACCTCCGAGCTAGAGGGCTTCACGCGGGTGCAGCAAAACACAGCGCCACCGCCCGTAGCGCTGCCGTAAGACAGCGTCTCTACGACGGCGTTGCCGCGAGGCTCGGGTCGACCGCAGGGAACCAGGAGGCGGCGACGCGCACCGCGTTGGTGGCGGCGCCGAGCCTCAGGTTGTCGGCGGCGACGGTCATGCAATATTGCGTGCCCGTGGTGTCGTCGAGCTGTGGACGCATGCGACCGGCGAGGGCGTGGTCGCGGTGCTGGGTGGTGGCGAGGCTGCTGAGGCCCTCACCCGAGGCGCCGCGCCAGAGCTTGACCCAAGGAGAGCGAGCGCCGTCTTCGAGCAGGGTCTCAAGATTCTCAAGGGAGGTCGGCCGCTTTGTGGTGAGCCAAACCTGCTCATAGTGTCCGACAGCGACGGGCACCCGGCAGCACTGGGCTGAGATGCTGAGGTCGTCCGCGGCGAGGATCTTGCGGCTCTCACGGACAAGCTTCAACTCCTCGCTGGAGAAACCACTGTCGTCCGTGTTGCCTGCGTGGGGGACCACGTTGCCGGCGTATCCTGATGGATCGAAATTCGAACCGAGTCGGTCGGCGCGGTCGTAGCCGGTCTTGGAGCCCTCCAAAAACGTATCGAGCGTGGCCGCGCCGGCGCCGGAGATGGCCTGATAGGTGCTCACCTGCACGGAGGCGATTCCCCATCGGCGGTGGATGGGAGCGAGGGCGAGGGTGAGGGGGATGGTGGTGCAGTTCGGGTTCGCGACGAGGCGCGTCCCCTCGCGGACCTCCGAGTGGTTGACGCCCGCCACGACGAGCGGGACGTGAGGATCGAGCCGGTACGTGTTGCTCTTGTCAACGACGCGGTAGCCAAGCTCCAGCAGCCGCGGACAGTAGTGGGCGCTGTGATGGTCGTCGAGGGCGACGAAGGCGAGATCTCCTCGCGGGGCGTCGCCGCCCTCGAGATCGCTGGCAGCACGGACCACGAAAGGGGCACCCGCGACAGAGATCTTGCGGGCCCGACTGGCGAAGAGGTGGAGTGTGGCCCCGGGCCACGCGCGAGCGATGAGGCCCAGCAGTTCCGTTCCGACCAGTCCGGTGGCTCCGAGGATGCAGATCTCCATAGAACGTCCCATATCACGGGGGGCACCGGGTCCCAAGCCGTGGGCCTCGATTGACGAGATCTCGCGCCGCCGGGGGTGTCGAGGCTTCCTCTACCTAGGAAGCGAGAATGGTGGGTGTCGCGCGCTCGCTCTCAGGGGTGTCAGGACCGGTTGCGAGATCCCCGTCATCCCTGCTAGCACCGGGATCATGACTGAAGCCAACTCCGCCGGGGCTCTCGACCACCCATTCTCCACGCTGCCCGCGGACTTCCACGGGCTCGCCGTCAAAACGATTAAGGGTCTGTCGATGGATGCGGTGGAGGAGGCCAAGTCGGGACATCCGGGCATGCCCATGGGCACGGCGGAGATGGCGACCGTGCTGTGGTCACGATTTTTAGTGGTGGATCCGACGACACCAGATTGGCCCGACAGGGATCGTTTTGTGCTCTCTGCCGGGCACGGATCGATGCTGCTGTACAGCTTGCTTCATCTGTCTGGGCACGGTCTCACGCTTGACGACATGAAGAACTTTCGTCAATGGGATTCTCCCACGGCGGGGCACCCCGAGTACGGGCACGCCAAGGGAATCGAAGTGACAACGGGGCCGCTCGGGACTGGATTTGCCACCGGCGTAGGCATGGCCCTCGCGGAGCGATTCATGGCGCACCGATACAACAAAGACGGTCACAACGTGGTGGATCATTACACCTACGGCATCGTGAGCGACGGCGATCTGATGGAGGGGGTCAGCGCCGAGGCGGCGAGTTTCGCGGGGCACCAGCAGCTTGGCAAGTTGATCTACCTGTATGACGACAACCAGATCTCCATCGATGGCGGCACGGAGATCACGTTCACCGAGAACGTGCGGGCGAGGTTTGAGGCCTACGGCTGGCATGTGCTGGCGGTGGACGGACACGACGCCGCGGCCATCACGGGGGCGCTCGAGGCGGCGCGCTTGGAGTCTGGACGTCCGTCGCTGATCTGTGCGCGCACGGTGATCGGTCACGGCGCACCTTCGGTGGCGGGCACGAGCGCGACCCACGGCGCGCCGCTCGGCGCAGAGGAGGTCGCGGCGACCAAAGCGGCCATGGATTGGCCCGACACGCCCTTTCACGTCCCCGGCGTCGTCCGAGAGGGCTTCGGACACATCATGGGCGCGCGGGGCGAGGCTCGCCGGGCCTGGGAGGGGCGGATGAAGGCCTACGAAGCCGCTCACCCCGAGCTTTGCCGGGAGCTTCAAGATCTCCAACGTGGCGCCCTCCCGGAGGGGGTGTTCGACGGGCTCCCCACCTACGAGGACGGCGAGTCGGTCGCGACTCGCAAGGTCGGCGCGAAGGTGCTCGCTGCGCTGAGCGCCGCGCATCCCACTCTGGTCGGCGGCTCCGCGGATCTCGCTGGTTCCAACGGGGTCGCGCTCAAAGACGTACAGGCCATGCAGCCCTCCACACCGACAGGCCGGGCGATCCACTTTGGCGTCCGTGAGCACGGCATGGCAGGCATTTGTAACGGCCTCGCGCTCCACGGCGGCGTGCGCGTCTATGACGCGACGTTCTTGGTCTTCAGTGATTTCATGCGCGGCTGCGTGCGGCTCTCTGCGCTCATGGGCTTACCTGTGACGCACGTGTTCTCCCACGACAGCGTATGGCTCGGGGAGGATGGGCCTACCCATCAGCCCATCGAACACGTGATGAGCCTCCGCCTGATTCCTAATCTTCACGTGATGCGTCCCGCGGACGCGCGGGAGACGGTCGGGGCGTGGAAGCATGCGATGACCCGTACGGACGGGCCCACGGCGATCATCGTGACCCGCCAGGGACTCCCGACCTTGCCCGGGAGCCGAGACGATGTCTCGCAGGGGGCCTACACTGTGTGGGAGGCGGAGGGCGAGGGCGAGCTCCAGGGCCTGTTGGTCGCGACGGGATCGGAGGTCTCCTTGTGCGTGGAGGCTGCGACCGTGTTGGCCGCGGAGGGCGTGCGGCTTCGTGTGGTCAGCATGCCGTGTTGGAAGGCCTTCGAGGCCCAGCCCCAAGAGGTGCGAGACGAGGTGCTCCCACCGAAGATCACGCTGCGCCTCTCCGTGGAGGCGGGTACGACCATGGGTTGGGCGACCTACGCGTCGGCCCAACACGGCATTGATCGCTTCGGCGCCTCGGCGCCGGGAGCCATCGTCGCGCGCGAGCTCGGGATGCACGTGGACGCCGTGGTGGCGCGTTTCAAAAGCTTGCTCGGCTAGCTCGCCATCGCCGACCACGGAGCGGTCACTGGGCCCAGCGGGAGAGAGGCGCGCACGGATCGACTGGTCTCGATATAACTATCTGAGATCACGAGACAATCTTTGACATTGTGGGTGCCGCCTGTCGTCCGTGAGAACGCGCAAATCACGCGGTCGGTTGTGGAGCCGGTTGGTGACTCCTGATGGGTGCGAACGGTCACGAAGCCGAACGCACAAAACGACATCGCGACCATCCACGGCGGTGTGCATATGGCATAGTCCGCGCGCGCGGGGGACAGCGAGCGCCGCTGAAATTTGGCACCTGTTTTACCCCGCATCGGAGACGTGACTATGGAAGACCTCAGCAAAGTTCGCAATATCGGGATCTCGGCACACATCGACTCGGGCAAGACCACCTTGACTGAGCGCATCCTGTTTTACACCGGCCGCATTCACAAGATTGAAGAGGTCAAGGGCAAGTCGGGCGTCGGCGCCACCATGGACTCCATGGAGCTTGAGCGTGAGCGCGGCATCACCATCCAATCCGCGGCGACGTACGTGGAGTGGGGCGACACCCACATCAACATCATCGACACCCCCGGGCACGTGGATTTCACCGTCGAGGTGGAGCGAGCGCTGAGCGTGCTCGATGGCGCGATCTTGGTGCTGTGTTCCGTGTCGGGCGTCCAGTCCCAGTCCATCACCGTGGATCGCCAGATGCGGCGCTACAACGTCCCCTGCGTCGCGTTCATCAACAAGATGGATCGCGCGGGGGCCGACCCGTTCAAGGTGACCAGCCAGCTTCGAGAGAAGCTCAAGCACAACGCCGTCATGGTGACCTACCCCATCGGCGCCGAGGAGAACCATGAGGGTGTGGTGGATCTCGTGACCCGTGAGGCCGTCTACTTCGACGGTGACAACGGCGAGACCATGCGACGCGAGGAGTGTCCCGCGGAGCTTAAAGACGACGTTGAGGAGTATCGAAGCTTGCTCGTGGAGGCGCTCGGCGACTTCTCCG
>CALKDV010000060.1 GCA_938084085.1 uncultured Nannocystaceae bacterium | reverse complement strand
AAAACGTTCGATGGCGGGGACGAGGCCCGAGGTTGAGATGGTGATTCTCCGAGCAGTGATCGCGGCACCCTTCGGGTCGGTGACGATATCCACCGACGCCTTGACAGGGATGAAGTTGTGGAGGGGCTCTCCCATCCCCATGTAGACCACGTTGGAAAGCCTGTACGGCCAGGCTTCAGGATCATCCCCCTCGCCATGCTCGCTGGCCTCACGTCCGCTGGCTTGCTCGAGGAGATCTTGCGCTTGTTCGATTTGGTCGACGATCTCCCACGCCGCCAAGCTGCGCTCGAAGGTGAGGCTCGCGGTCGCGCAGAACCGGCACGTCATGGAGCATCCCACCTGCGAACTGACGCAGAGCGTGAAGCCACGTTGGTCATTGGGGATGAGGACGCTCTCGATATAGTGACCGTCCAGCGTCCTCAGTCGCAGCTTTCGGGTGCCATCGCGCGCCACAAAGTCGCCGTGCCGTTCGAGGCGTCGCAGATCTGCATGCTCGGAGAGAAGGCTCCGAAGGCGCTTCGGGACGTTGGTCATCTCGTCCACGGTTCCGACACGGTGCCGGTGGATCCACTCAAAGATCTGATCCGCGCGAAATCGCGGCGCGCCGAGTTTGGAGGTGACAAATGTCTCCAACTCTGCGCGCGTGAGTCCGCGAAGGTTCGGGCGAAGCGGGCGAGGGATTCCCCTCGCCGGCTTGCGGATGGGCACGAGCATGTCCATGTGCGCGCTACGATACTACGAGGTCGTTGCGCGCCACAGCGGGCGTCCTAGAGGCCCGCGAGATCGAGGCCGCTGAAGAAAAAGCCGAGCTCGAAGGCGGCGGTGTCGGTGGCGTCCGATCCGTGGGTCGCGTTGCGCTCGATGTTGGTACCGAACTGACCGCGGAGGGTGTCTGCGGGTGCGGCTGCTGCGTCCGTGGGGCCCATGAGGTCGCGCCATCGACGGATGGCGTCTTCCCCCTCGAGGGCCATGGCCAGGATGGGTCCCTCCGTCATGAACGTCACGAGGTCCCCAAAGAACGGGCGCTCAGCGTGCACGTGGTAAAACCCCTCGGCCTGAGCTTTGCTCAGTCGCAGGGACTTCAGCGCGACGACCCGGAGACCTTCGCTTTGAATGCGGGAGAGAATGGCGGACTGGTGGCCAGCGGCCACTGCGTCAGGTTTGATGAGGGCGAAGGTTCGCTGCATGACGGCCGGCACGCTAGGCTGGACTCGCCGCCGTGTCTAGAGGTAGACGGCGACGCCGAAGGTGAGTTTTCGCCGGGCCCCGGGTCGGTCACGCCGAGTCCTCAAGGGGGCTGGAAGTCGCGGTGTTGGCGCGGTTCGGGGCCGTATCTCCCGTGGAGGGGGGGATCTCTCGTCGCCCGGCGAGAAAATGGCCAAAGCACCGTGATCGCTCGTTTCTTTCTGTCCACAAGTCCCATGCTGCGGAGCCGGCTGCGCTAGATTCCGATCCATGGCGCTCGACGGTACAGGCGATGTCACGGGGACCTCCGACTTCGCTCACCTCCACCTCCACTCCCAATACTCGCTCCTCGACGGGGCGATCCGGATGAAGGACCTGTGCGGCAAAGTCCGCGAGCGGGGCATGAAGTCCGTCGCGGTGACCGATCACGGCAACATGTTCGGCGCGGTGCAGTTCTTTCAGACCGCAAAGGCCCACGGGGTCAAGCCTATCTTCGGATGCGAGGCGTACATGTCTGAGGGGGAGGCGGCGGCGAAGACGGATCGCCGCAATTTTCACATTGTCCTCCTCGCGAAAAATGAGGTTGGCTTCAAAAATCTTCAGCGCCTGGTCAGCTTCGGGCACCTGCGTGGCTTTTATTACAACCCGCGGATCGATCGGCAGATGCTCCGAGAACACAGCGAGGGCCTGATCGGCCTGTCGGCGTGCCTCGGCGGTCATATCTCTAAACTGATCAACGAAGACCGGATGGATGACGCCCGCGAGACCATCCTCGAATACAAAGACATCTTCGAGCCCGGCTCGTACTTTCTCGAGCTGCAACCCAATGGCATGGCGCAGCAGGAGGTTGTCAACGCGCACCTCGCCCAGTTTGGGCGCGACCTCGACGTGCCGCTGGTGGCGACCAATGATTGTCACTATGTGAATCGCGAGGAGGCCTACGCCCACGAGATTTTGATGTGCATGGGGATGGGCCGAAAGTTCGACGACGAGAACCGCCTGAAGCACTCGTGCGATGAGTTCTATATCAAGACCGAAGCGCAGATGATGGGCTACTTCTCGCAGTACCCATCTGCGTTTGAGAACGCGTGCCGCATCGCGCAGATGTGCAACGTTGAGTTGTCGTTGGGGAATCCTGAACTGCCCAACTTTCAGATCCCCGACGAGGACAGCCTGGACATGGCGGGCTACCTCCGCAAGGTCGCCCGAGAGGGCCTCGGGCGCCGATTCCTCGAGCTGCGGGCGCGCGGCGTTCGTCCCAACGAAGACCTTTATCGAGCGCGCCTTGAGACAGAGCTCGACATCATCGTCTCCATGAACTTCCCCGGATACTTTTTGATCGTGTGGGACTTTATTCGAGAGGCGAAGAATCTCGGGGTCCCGGTGGGGCCAGGACGAGGCTCTGGTGCAGGCTCCATCGCGGCCTACGCCATGGGGATCACGGACATCGATCCCATGCAATACAACCTCCTCTTCGAGCGATTTTTGAATCCGGAGCGGGTGTCCATGCCGGACTTTGATATCGATTTTTGCATGGATCGCCGCGAGGAGGTGCTGCAGTACGTGACGGAGCGGTATGGCGCCTCGCGCGTCGGCCAGATCGCCACGTTTCACAGCTTGAAGGCGCGTGGACTCGTTCGTGATGTGTGCCGAACGCTCGGCCACCCGCCCTCGTTTGGGAACGAGATCGCGAAGCTTGTGCCGGAAGGTCCAAAAGTCTCACTGTCCATGTGCATGACTGACCCGGCCCCGCTGAAGAAGGCGATGCGCAAAGATAAGAGCAAGGCCAAGGACTACAAAGAGGTGGTGGAGGTGGCCGAGGCGGCGAAGAAACTTCGGATGCGCGCGGACCTTGACGGTGAGGTCGCGCGAATCCTCGACGTGGGCTGCTCGTTGGAGGGGCTGAACCGCCACGCCGGGATGCACGCGGCGGGCATCGTCATCGGCAACCGCGACCTCTGGGAGCACGTGCCCTGCTTCAAAGCAGACGGCAAGATCGTCACCCAGT